>NZ_JBXVPZ010000315.1:0-11507 GCF_057961495.1 Streptomyces sp. P5F9
GCGCGGGGGGCCTCGTCGAAGGGGGAGCGGTAGGCGTGGACGAAGCGGTGGTGGGAGAAGTAGGCGTGGAGGGCTGTGACGCAGTTGCCCACCGTGCGGAAGGTGGCCACCCGGGACGAGCCCAACAGCCGCTCGCGGTACGCCGGTTCGGTGCCCACCGGTGAGCCCCACACCACGCACACCAGCTTGTCGGTCTCCTCCGCCGCGGCCACCAGGTCCTCCACCAACTTGTCGCTCAGCGGCGGGAACGGGCCCGTGATGGGGCAGACCAGCACCCCTACCTCCGGGTCGTCCAGGATCGCGTCGATGATCTTCCGGCCGCGCCAGTCACCCACCGGGTGACCGCCGTTGTCCACCGGGTTCGCCACGCTCAGGTACGGCGGTATCCACTCGTGCAGTTCGGACTGCTTGGCCGACGACAGCTGCGGCAGCCGCAGTCCCGCCTCGCTCGCCAGGTCGGCGAAGTGGGCGCCCGTGCCGCCGGAGATCGAGTACACGACCACCCCCTCGGCCACCGGAGCCTTCGCCCGCGCCAACAGGGCCGCCGTGTCCTGGAGTTCGTCCAGGCCGTCGACGCGGATCACGCCGTACTGGCGCATCGCCGCGTCCACCACGGCGTCCGCGCCGGTGAGTTTGCCGGTGTGGGAGGCGGCCGTGCGGGCGCCGGTCTCCGTGCGGCCGACCTTCACCGCGACCACCGGGACCTTGCGGCGGGCGGCGCGGTCGGCGGCCAGGAGGAAGGAACGGCCGTCCTTGAGGCCCTCCACGTAGCAGGCGATGGCGCCCACTTCGGGGCGTTCGGCGAAGTAGGAGATGAAGTCGGCCGTCTCCAGATCGGCCTCGTTGCCGGTGGGGGCCCAGTGGGAGAGGCGGATGCCGAGTTCCTGGAGGGCGAAGACCGGGCGGCCCTGGTGGCCGGACTGGGTGATCAGCGCGATCGCGGGTCCTTCGAGGTCCTCGCGGAAGTTCTCGAAGGCGTTGAGGTTGGTGTTCGGGCCGAGGAGCCGGAGGCCGGATCGGCCTAGGGCGGCGGCGAGTTGGGCCTGCGCCAACGCCCCCTCCTCGCCCGTCTCCGCGAAGCCCGACGCGAAGGCGACCGCGAACTTCACCTTCGCCTCGGCGAGTTGCTCGATCACGGGGAGCGGGTCGGCCACCAGCACCACGGCCAGGTCCACCTGTTCGGGGAGGTCGGCGATGGAGGGGAAGCAGGGGACGTCGAAGACCGTGGTGCGGGTGGGGTGCACCGGGTGCAGACGAGCCCCGACTCGGCCGGCCCACGCCATGAGCTGGCGGGTGATGCCGGTGTTCGGGCGGCCCTCCGCGTCCGAGGCGCCGATCACGGCGACCGACTCGGGGCGGAAGAAACGGTCCAGGTCGGGTACGCCCGCGTACAACGGCCGCCCGCTGACGTCGAGATCGTCGACGTCGGCGGGCCTGCCGTGGACGGCGGGGCCGGGTTGCTCCCCGCAGGCGATGACCCGGGCCCGGCGGGAGTCGGTGGTGAGGGTGCCGTGGGTTGATCCAAGCATCGGTCCGCCCCGCTCCTGTGTGACGGCATAATTAACTGACGCACTGTCAGATTACTGAACTGACACAGCGTCAGGAACTGTCGTGCACGCAAAGAACGGACGGACCCTAGCTCACGGCACTTTTGCGGACGGACTTGGCGAGTGCCTTCGCGATCCGCTCCGCGTCGATGGCCAGTTCGCGGAGCATGCCGCTGATGGGGTTGGTGAAGCCGGTGAAGTACAGGCCGGGCGCGTCCTTCGGGGTGCGGGCCCCGTTCACGACCGGTTTGCCGCAGGCGTCCAACACACTGAGGTGGCCCACGAGTTGCTCCAGGGAGCGGACGTAGCCCGTGGCCGCGATCACGACGTCCGGGCCGACGCGGTCGCCGCCGGCGAGGACCACCTTGCCGTCCTCGAAGCTCTCCACGGCCGGCACGATCTCGACCCGCCCCGTGCGCACGGCGTCGATCAGCCCGACGTCCTGCACCGGGATCGACCCCTCCTTGACCCGGCTGTACAGCCCGGTGTCGGGGCGCGGCAGCCCCTGCGCGGCCAGGTCCGGCACGCTGACCTTGGACACCGGCCCCGCGAGCCGGTCGACCAGGCCGACCGGCAGCCGTCGTACGAGGACGCCTGTGTACTGGGCCGCCCAGCCCGCGGTCGAGCGGCGCAGGATGTGCGGGGCGGTGCGGACGGAGAGGCGGACGCGGGACGCGCCGCCCTCGATCAGATCCACGGCGATCTCCGCGCCCGTGTTGCCGATGCCGACGACCAGGACGTCCTGGCCGGCGTAGGACTGGGCGTTGCGGTAGTCGGCGGCGTGCAGCAGTTGGCCGGTGTAGGCGTCGCGGCCGGGCCAGTCGGGGATGCGCGGGGTGTGGTTGGTGCCGGTGGCGACGACGACCGCGCGGCCGGTCAGTTCGCGGCCGCCGGTGGCGTGCAGCAGCCAGCCGGTGCCGTCGGCCGAGCGTTCGACGCGGGAGACCTCGACGCCGGTGACGATCTCCAGCTCGTGGACCTCGGCGTACTTCTCCAGATAGCGCACCACGTCGTCCCGCGAGACCCAGCGGCCGAACCGGCGCGGCATCGTGAGCCCGGGCAGGCTCGACAGCCGCCGGGTGGTGTGCAGATGCAGGCGGTCGTAGTGCCTGCGCCAGGACGCTCCGACCCGGTCCGACTTCTCCAGTACGACGGCACGGATGCCCTGCGCGCGCAGCGCGTACGCGGCGGCGAGACCGCCGGGGCCGCCGCCGATGACGTACACGGGGCGGTCTGCGTGGTTCTGCGCCGCGGGGTTCGGGGACGCTGTGGAGTCGGCCATGAGCGCGAGCGTAATCACGTCCCACGTTGATGGGTCTCGGTCAAGCCCGGAATTGGTTGCGGATCGATCACGGGTGTGGAGGAGTGGGTGAGGTCGGTGGCGTAGGGCCTCTGGTTGTGGGAGGGAGGTGGAGGCGTGGTCATGGGTGTGGCAGCCGGTCCGGACATGCGCACGACGCCGGGCCCGCACCGTGCGCGGAGGGGCTCGGCGTCGTGCTCGCGGCGACCGGAATGTATGACGGGAGACCGGTGCCGCGTCCGAGGGGAGGGTGGCTTACCGGCGCTTGGCCTGGTGCCCCGTCACCTGGGCGATCCACGTGATGAAGTCGCCCGGGTCGGTGTTGGCGCCGTGGCCCTCGTCCCAGTAGTAGATGTGGTTCACGTCGTCGCCCAGGTTGTCGAGGCGGGCGGCGAGGTTGGCGGCGACCGTCAGCGCGGTGTCCGAGTCCTTGGTGCCGAGGCGGATCCACCAGTGCTTGGAACGGTTCGGGTTGACCTTCTCGACCAGGTGGTACATCGGGTTCATCAGGTCGAGCTTCGCGGGGACGTCGCTCGGAACCCGCTTGCTGCTCAGGCCTGTTGAGTCGTTCTTCGCGCCGTACGCCGTGAAGTGACGGGCCAGGGTCGTGCCCGTGCCGAACTCGTTGTTCTCGCCGGCCGACAGGTCGAAGGCGTCGAAGGCGGGGGCGTCCTTCTTGCGGGCGCCGACGTGGGTGAGGAAGTCGGCCCAGGTGAAGGTGGCCTTGCCGCCGGACCAGGTGATGAAGGTGTTGGCCTTCAGGTAGGTCACGCGGGCGGAGTCCGAGAGGGCGGCGAGATACGTGGTGGCCGAGGGCTCCAGGTACTGCTCGACCATGTACGCGTCGAGATTGCGGGCGTTCAGCGGACCGAAGCCGCCGAGGCCGCGCAGCTTGAGGCCGGCCTGGTACTCGGCGAACTGAGCCTGTAGCGCCTTGGAGACGGTCTGGTCGACGAGCTTGCCGGTGCTCAGGTCGTTGGCGCCCCAGTTCCACTCGTAGGCGCCGTCGGCGTGCTCCAGGTCGGTGATCGGGCACCAGGCGCCGGTCGCGAAGATCGCGTCGGAGGCGTCGGCCGCGCCCAGTGCCTTCAGGTACTTGTCGTAGATCGGGCTGTCGCCGGACGCGCCCAGCAGGGACGACAGCGCGCCGCCCGCACTGGTCCCCGCGGAGACGATGCGCTCGACGTCGCCGGGGATGCGGCCCTTGTTGGACCTGATGTAGCGGACAGCGGCCTTGAGGTCGACGATCGCGGCGGGCGCGGTGCCGTAGTACTCGCCGCTGGAGTTCTTGAGGGTACGGCCGCGGGCGCCGGGCTCGATGACGACGTAGCCGGCGGCCAGCGCGAGGAGCTGGTTGCTGGAGGTGGCGCCGCCGGTGGCGTTGGTGTTGCCGTTGGCGCCGGGGGCGGAGGCGCTCGCGGAGGCGGAGGCGCTCGCGGAAGCGGAGGCTGAAGAGCTGGGGGCACCGCTCGGGGCCGCGCCGCCGCCCATCGCCGAACCGCCGCCGCCGACCTCGGTGGCGGTCGCCACGGAGGCGGGGAGGTAGCCGCCGACGGAGTTCGCGAGCAGGATCGGGGCGTTGCTCGCGTCGACCGCCTTGCCGTCGATCTCGACCGGGGAGCTGACGATCAGGGACTGGTAGGTGGCGTCCACCGGGTTGGCGACGTACGTGATCGCCTTCCAGAAGTGGTAGACGACCGTGTGCTTCGTGCCCGCGGTGTCCGTGATCGACTTCGTCAGCTTCGTGCAGGCGTCCGGGTCGAAGGCCAGGTCCGAGGAAGATGAGGACGACGACGATTTCGAGCTGCTGGCGTTCGCGCTGAGCGCGATGCCGCCGACCGCCGCGACACCCGCGGTCGCGCCGATGCCCATGACTACCGTCCTGCGCTTGACTGCCCTGTGCTTCACCGTGCTGCCTCTCGTCTTACCGACCGCGTCTTCCCGACCGCTCCTTGGCCTTGCGCTTGCGAACGTAATCGGGTCTGAACAAAATCGTCAACAATCTGCGGGGATTCATGGGGGACCCACAGCGGCACGCCCGGAGCACAGGAATTTCATGGCCACCCCTCGGCTTTCTTCAGCTTCTGACGTACCGTCAGATTCATGGATGCGATCTGGCTCAGCGGAGCGGACTGGCTCGCGGTCCTCCGTATAGGACTCGGGCTGTGGTGGCTGGAGAGCTGGCGGCACAAGGACAAGAAGGCCTGGTTCGAGCGCGGCACCGGCATCGCCTGGGCGGCCGACGTCGCCGCCAAACACCGCTGGACGGCGGTCCGTTCGGGCTTCGACGTGATGGTCGCGCCGCGCCCGCGCACGATGGCGTACGTCGTCGTCTACGCCGAGCTGGCGGTCGGCCTCGGTCTGGTCGTGGGCTTCCTCACCCCGGCCGCGCTCGTCGGGGGCCTGCTCCTCAACGTCCTCTACTTCACGCTCATGATCCACGACTGGGCGGAGCAGGGGCAGAACGCGATGATGGCGCTCATCTCGGTGGTGGCGTTGTTCGCGATGTCCTGGCAGGTGTGGTCGGTGGACACGGCCCTGGGATGGTTCTGATGGGGACCTCCCCGCGCTACGACGTCCCCGAGCCCGACGCGTTCACCCGCACCTACTGGGAGGCCGCGGCGCGGGGCCGCCTGCTCATCCGCCGCTGTGCGGACTGCGGCCGGGCCCACCACTACCCCCGCGAGTTCTGCCCCCACTGCTGGAGCGAGCACGTCACCTGGGAGCCCGCGAGCGGCCACGCCACCCTCTACACCTGGTCCGTCGTCCACCGCAACGACCTGCCGCCCTTCGGGGAACGGGTGCCGTACGTGGCGGCGGTCGTCGATCTCGCGGAGGGCCCGCGGATGATGACGGAAATGGTGAAGGCCGGGCCCGCCGAACTGCGCGCGGGGATGGCGGTCGAGGTGGCGTTCCGGGACGGGGTGCCGGTGTTCAGCCCGAGGAAGAATGACGTACCCGGTGCGCGCGACGCTTGATTCAATGGCGCGATGGCCCACATACGCGAGCGGTCTCTCCAGCGCCCCCTCCCCGAGCTGAACGGTCATGGACTTCGGCTGCGCCCCTGGGACGCCGACGACGACACCGATGTGACGGACTGGCTGCGCGGAGTGTCCGACCCCGAGTTCCAGCGCTGGAACACCCCACTGCGGCCGATCACGGACGTCACCAGCGCCCGCGACTCGCTGCGCTCCCGCGCCGAGAACGCGGAGGACGGCGTCAGCGCGTCCTTCTGTGTCACGGACGCGGTCAGCGGTACGACGCTGGGGCACATCGGTGTCAACGACATCGACCACATCATCCGCGTCGCCCGCGTCGGCTACTGGACCCTCCCCGAGGCCCGCGGCCGCAACGTCGCCACCCGCGCCCTCACCCTCGCCGCCCGCTGGGCCCTGACCGACCTGGGCCTGCACCGCCTCGAACTGGGCCACGCCCTCGGCCACGACGCGTCCTGCCATATCGCCGAGCGCTGCGGGTTTCCGGCCGAGGGGACGCTGCGCGGGGCGATGTTCGAGGCGGGCCGGCGGGACGCGTTCCGTGACGTCCACCTGCACGGCCGGCTGGCGACGGACCCGGAGGTCCAGCTGTGACGGCTGGCGACTGGCACATCACCGGGGACCTGGACCAATTCCTCACCCGGGCGGGGGAGTTCCTGCGTTCGCGCCCCGCCCTGCACACGGTTCACCTGACGGTGACGGCGGCGCTGCGCAGCCGAGGGCTGCGTATGTACGGCGAGGGCGACCCGGTGTTCGGCGCACTGGAACGAGACGGCGAAGTGCGGGCCGCCTTCTTCCGCACACCTCCCGGCCGCCTGATGCTGACGCCCCTCTCCGCAGCGGAGGCCATCGAGCTGGCGGCCCAATTGGCTTTGCGTGGCGACGAGTTGCCGGGAGTCATGGGTGAACTGGACACCGCGTCGACGTTCGCGGAGGCATGGGCAAGCCGAACGGGCGCCCTCTCCAAGCTCCACGCACGCCAACGCCTCTACCGCCTGGGCGAGTTGACGATCCCGCAACCCGTCCCTGCGGGCCGCCCGAGAGTCGCGACGGCAAAGGACCGCGAACAACTCATGCGCTGGTACGTCGAGTTCACCGAGGCGATCGGAGAGGGCGGCACCTCGCAGGACCCCGGCGAGTGGGCCGACTCCCGGATCTCCTACGGCGGGATCACGCTCTGGGAAACCCCGGACGGTACGCCGGTGTCCATGGCCGGGCTCACGACGAAGGTGGCCGGCCAGGTCCGAGTGGCCCCCGTCTACACCCCGGCGGACATCAGGGGCCGGGGTTACGCGGGCGCGGTGACAGCGGAGGTCAGCAGAATGGCAAGGGCGGCGGGCGCGGACGAGGTACTCCTGTTCACGGACCTGGCCAACCCCACGAGCAACGCCCTCTACCAGCGCATCGGCTACCGCCCGGTGGAGGACTTCGCGGGCTACGACTTCCACCCCGCCTCCGCCCCGAGGTGATACTCACCCCATGGCAACGGGAACGGACCTCCACGAACTACTGAAGTCACTACGGGTATGGGCCCCCGAGCTGACCAGGCTCCCGCCCCTGGACCCGACCACAACCCCGGACACCCCCCTCGCCCTCTTCACCACCTGGTTCGCGGAGGCGGTGGCGGCGGGCGAGCTCGAACCCCACGTGATGTCGCTGGCGACGCGGGACGGCGACCCGGAGACCGAGGGCGGCGGCCTCCCGGACGTACGGATGGTCATGCTGCACGGCGCGGACGAGGAGGGCTGGTCCTTCGCGACCCACGCCACAAGCCGCAAAGGCCGCCAGCTGAAGGGCTTCGCCTACGCGGCCCTCGCCTTCTACTGGCCCCGCCTCGGCCGCCAGGTCCGCCTACGAGGCCCGGTCCTCCCGGCAACCCCGACCGAATCCCAAACGGACCTCCACGCCCACTCGACGGGTGCGTTGGCGGCAGCACTGACCGGCCACCAGAGCGAAGTCCTCCCGTCCCTGGACGAGTTGACGCAGGCATCGGAAGCGGCCTGGGAACTGGCACAACGAGAACCGGAAACCCCTGCCCCGTCCTGGACCCTCTACCGCGTGTTCCCGGACGAGGTCGAGTTCTTCCAAGGCGACGCACTACGACGACACGTGCGCCTGAGCTATGTCCGGGCGGAGCGGGGCTGGTCGAAGGGGTTGCTCTGGCCCTGAGCTGTGAAGTGACGGGTTGGGCCGCCCGCTTCTTGGCCAGTGTCGGGCTTCCGCGGCCCGAGTAAAGGGCGCTCCGCTGCGCTGCGCGTCGCCTGCGGCGATGGCCCTGCGGGCCACCCTTGACTAGGGCCGCTCCAGCCCGTTTCAGAAGCGAGCGGGCGGCCCCGAGGGATGGGTGGCCAGGGAGCCGTCCCCTTGCCTGAACTGTGCTGGCGGCCGGTGTGGTGGGGGTGCGTCCGTGTCTCGCCTGCACGCCGGGTGGGCTCAGCGGCGCTCTGCCGGTGGGGACTTCCCAGATGTCCTGGGGACACCTGGTCTGCAGAAGTGTGACAGTCCGAGTGAAAGTGTCACACTTTCTGGACCCACCTCTCCTGCCCCCGGCTCAGCTTTCGGCAACCACCCCTACCCACCCAGGGTTGGCCGCTGAGCCGGCGCGGCGTGCTGGCGAGGCGCGAGCGCGCCCTTGCACTCCGGCTCGCGACGCAGTGCAGGTAGGGGCCTGCCCGCCTTGGCCACCCGTCTTTTCGGGCCGCTCGCTCGCTTCTGAAACGGGCTGGAGCGGGCCGAGTCAAGGGTGGAGCGCAGCGGAATCGGCGTAGCCGACGCGACCGTAGGGAGCGCCCTTTACTCGGGCCGTGGAAGCCCGACACTGGCTGAGAAGCGAGTGGCCCAACGTCCACTGGTGAGCGCCTCAATCCCATCTTCGTCGGGTCACAGGCAGGGAGTACGTTGATCCCCAAGCTCATCGGGGAGAAGGCGAGGAGACTGTGAACGGGCGTCGTCGGTCGAAGCGCGCGGCCGGCGTCGGAGCAGCCGTCACCCTCCTGTTCGCGCCGGTCACATCCTGCGGCAGCGGAGCAACCGACAAGCCGCCCTCGATCACCGCGCCCGAGCTGTTCTACCTGCGCCCCGTCGGCGACAGATCCGGCCCTCATGACAAGGACCCGTTCCACTTCTCCGTGGACGACGGCAAGGTGCACGCAGGTGACAGGGGGCCCGCCGATCACACCCTCACCGTGGACGTGTTGCCCGGTGCGAAGAACGCGGTCGTGCTGCGCAAAGGCGGGAACTGTACCGGCAGCCCCACGCATATGACGTGTGCGGTGCGTTCCGAGTACGACAGCAGGTCGGACGGAGGTGTCTCCCTGGTCGCAGCCAAGGGCAGCAGGCCGGGGGACGCGGGGGAAGTCCGATACACCTACACGGACCGGAGCGGGAAGAAGGTCACGGCGCGGACGAAGGCTGTCGTGGGCGAGCCGGTGGTCGAGGTGCTGACAACGAAGTCACTCGGCGGAGTTCGTCCGGGGGCCGTGCTGAGCGAGCCGATCGTGGTGCGGAACACCGGCGAGGTGCCGGTCAGGGGACTGGTGCTCGGAGTCGGCCTCGAACGGCTGGAGTTCGAGGAGCGGTACGCCAACTGCCGTTATCCGGGCTTCTACAAGGGCCACATAGCGGTCTGCGAGTTCCCGGATCTCCGCATCGCACCCGGGCAGACCGTGACCCTCCAGCCCGCGCTCCGGCTCCGTACGCCCAAGACGCAGATGTACGCCTCCTTCAACAGCGAGGCCCGGGCGCTCGACATGGGGCCGGGGTACGGGGGTGTCATGGCCGGTGGGGACCACGGTGACGGTCCGGCCCTCCGTCCTGAAGCCACCGCCGCCAAGAAGGGCACCTACGCCAAGGGCGGCGGCTGGACGAACGTCGTGCTCGACACCTACGCCGACTACTCCGTCTCCGATGTCAACCTGTACGGCGCCGCCGGCACCAAGCGGACCTTCGAGCTCACCGTCCGCAACAACGGCCCCGCCGACGTCGGCGCCACGGAGCAGCTCGTGTTCAGCCCGCCGCTCGGCATGGAGATGGTGAAGCAGCCCATGCAGGAGTACGACGAGGACGAATACGAGCCCTACTGCGAGAACGGCGCCTTCACCTACACCTGTGACGTCAAAGCCCTGGAGCCCGGCAAGACCCAGACCTTCACCTTCACGATGCGCCTCGGCGAACCGGGCGAAGGCACCCTGACCCTCCAGGACCAGAAACCCGCCCAGGATTGGTACGTCGGCGACCGCGACCCGGACCCGGGCAACGACAAAGCCGTCATCGCGGTCCACCCCGACCATTGAACTGCTCGGCCGGACTCCACGTACCAGTCACCGAGGGCGGCGTCGAAGGAAGGGCCGAGCGATTTCAGTTTCAGTGGATGTGAGGGCGAGCGCGGCACCCGTGCGTCGGCAGGTGCTGGGGCTGGACGGTCTCCGCGGGCTGGCGGCGCTGTATGTGGTGCTGTTCCACTGCTGGCTGTACGCCTTCCCGGGGTATCCGAACAGTTCGGCGCCCCGGGTGCTGGACGTGCTGATGTTCGGGCGTATCGCCGTCGTCTTCTTCCTGGTACTGTCCGGCTTCTCGCTCGCGATCTCCCCCGCCCGGCACGGCTGGCGGTCGGGCGGTGTCGCCCAGTTCCTGCGCCGACGCGCCTGGCGCATCCTGCCCCCGTACTGGGCCGCGCTGGCCATGAGCCTCGTCATCTCGCTGTTCGTGGTCCCGGCTTCGCACTACGGACCGCCTGACGGGTCATCAATTCTCGTCTACGGCCTTGTCCTTCAGGACGTGTTCTTCGCCCCGACCCCGAACGGCGCGTTCTGGTCGATCGGAGTGGAGGCCGAGCTGTATCTCCTCTTCCCCCTCATCCTCCTTGTCCGGCGGCGGTTCGGCGCGGCCGCCGTGGTCGCGTGCGTGACGCTCCCGGTCATCGTCCGCGGGCTGATGGCCCCCGACGCGAACCCGGTCGAGGGCGACAACTGGCTCGCCCCGCATCTCGCCCCCGTGTTCGTCGCGGGAGTCGTGGGTGCGGGAATCGTCGTCGCGTCGGAGCGGGTTCGGCGCCTGCCGTGGGGGTGGTTCGCCGTCCTGGCAGCCCTGCCCGTGCTGGCTCTCGGCTTCATCCAGGGTTCCGTCTGGACCGTGCGCCACTACTTCTGGATCGACCTCGCCATCGCTCCCGCCATGACGATGCTGATCGCCGCGGTCGCCACCGGCCAACCCGCGTTCCTCGTACGGCTGTTGACCGCGCGCCCCCTTCAGCGCCTCGGCGATTTTTCCTACAGCCTCTATCTGATCCACCTGCCGATCGTCCTGGTCGTCATCCGCCGAGTGGCCCCGCATTTCGTCGCGCCCGGGCTGCACACCTTCTGCTTCACCCTTCTCGTGGGCCTGCCTGTCTCGGTGCTGACGGCGTGGTTCTTCTCCCAGATCTTCGAACTGCCCTTCAAGCGGAACCGGTCCTGGAAGTCCCTGATGGCTCAGTCCCGCCCCAGCACCACGGTCCCCGAGGAGCAGAACCAACCGCCCGTTCCGGAGGCGACTCCGAGTCGCGGCAAGTCGCCGTCCGCTCCCGTCACTTGACGAGCACCGGCCTCCCCCCGCAACTGCCGCACCGCCTCCACCAGGAGGAACAGTCCCCGCATCCCGGGATGTTGGGCCGACAGCCCGCCCCCG
>NZ_JBXVPZ010000316.1:0-11506 GCF_057961495.1 Streptomyces sp. P5F9
TCGTATGCCCGATTTCTTCGGGATATCGCGTGAGCTTATGCGCGGGGTGTGATCGGTCCACTCCGGGCGGGCGGGTTTCACGCGTGCCTCTGACGTGGACCTGTCGGCAGAATGGTGGGGCGGACGGGACCCGCCCACCATCCGCTCGGGGTGGGTCCCTTCCGTGTGCCACCGGATCTCACCGGCCCCGACGCCTGTCCGCGGCGCCCGGCCGGGACGGGACGCCCGGTTCGGGCGGGGGCGCGCTGAACCCGGCCGGTACCGAACGGGCGCTCGTCGGAGCCGGCGCCTGCAGGGGTACGACCGTCTCCTCGCGCGGCGGCCGGGTACGCGGCAGCGGCTTGCCGACGACGCGGGTGTGCGTCATCAGCGAGGCGCAGGCCGCGCAGACCTCGGCCAGGGTCCACACCTGGCCGACCGCGGGATCGTGGCGCAGCACGAGCAGCACCGAGCCCGAGCAGTCGACCCGGGTCCCCTCGTGCGCAGCGCACCGCTGACGACGGCAGCCGCAGGCCGCGTCGGGGCGTACGGTCGCCGCTCTGACGTGGGCCGCCGCATGGGCTTCGGCGAAGCGGCGCAGGGCCGCGATGTCGCGCGACCGGGCGGGCATGCCGCACCCGGAGGAGCAGCTGACCGAGGCGGTACGGTCGCGGTGACCTGTGATGCGAATAGTCCAGGTACGCCCGGGTCGACGGGCTGACGGGGCGTCAGGGTACGCGAGAGCCAAGACCACAGTTCCTTTGAGTGGATGTGTTCACGCGGAAGAGGCGCTGAGTTAAGGGCTAGCTGAGTTAAGAACTACCCGTCGTGGGGCAGTTCACATCATTTGCGGACCCCAAGTATTCGTTCGACACCGCGATACGGTCGACGCATGTCTGACGCGCGGCTGACCACCTCCTCCTACCTCGTCCTCGGCATCATCGACAGACTCGGCGAGGCGAGCCCGTACGACGTGAAGACGGAGGCCGCGCGTACGGTCGCGCCGTTCTGGTCGGTGCCGCACGCGCAGGTGTACGCCCAGTGCGACCGGCTGCTGGACGCGGGGCTGCTGTCCCAGGTACGGCAGGAGAGCGGCCGTAACCGCCGGGTGCTGACCCTCACCGGCCAGGGCCGGTCCGTCCTCCGGAGCTGGCTGGACGACCCGGAGTTCGTGCCGGTCGAGGCCAGGGAGCGCGGCATTCTGAAGCTGTGGTTCGGCGGCCGGCCCGACGTCCTCGCCCCGGTCCAGCTCGGCGAGCACGAGAAGACCCTGCGCGGCTACGAGGAACTCGCCGACGGCGTGGGCGAGTTACTGACCCCGGGACAGCGCGAGGCGGTGGAGTTCGGCATCCGGTACGAGCGGATGATGGTCGACTTCTGGCAGTGGGTGCGGCACCGCGACGAACGCGCGCAGGGCCGTTGACCCCGGCGGCGGCCGTCCCGATAGTTGACCCGCCCCGGCTTCTGGGCCGGCTTCGTCCCGAACTCGCCCTACCCTCCTGGCACTTCCCGGCACGGTGATCGCCGCCGCCGTAGTGCTGGCCTTCCGTGCATCGAGCGTGAACTGGTCGTCCGGGACCGGCCCTCGGCCTCGTCTGCATGGTGACCGGACTGTTTCTCGCGGGTGCGAGCGGGCGTCTGTTGCTCGGGTCGGTCAGTGGGGATAGGCGCGCGGTGGCCGCTGCCGGGGCAGTTCGTCGCGGAACTCCTCGATGAGCGAACTCACTTGGCGGATCAGCGCGGTCCGCTCCAACCGGTCGATGTAGAGGTTCCGGCGTGGACTCCTGCGCGTGGGTCACCGCATCGAGATACAGCTGCCCCTCGCGGCTCGCGCGCGGGAGCGAGAACGCGCCGAGACAGGCGCCCTCACGATCGAGTGCGGCCAGGTTCTCCAGCACCAGCGAGTGGTTGCCCCCGTGATACGCGTCCACACCGAACCCGAGGCACGCCACCATCCGCACCGGCACCTCGTCGAGCCCGTTCACCGCCGCGAGGCTGACCATGTCCTCCTCCGGGATGCCCAGCCCGTGTTCGTCACCCCGCATCAGGATGTCGGTTCCGCCGTCCACCAGCACGACGGCGTCGACACCGCCGAGATGGTTGACCAGCGTGCGGCGGCCACCTCCCGGTCCACCCACACGTCCTGGTCGAGGCCGTACAGATCGGCGAAGGACAGGTTCGCGAGGTGTACCTCCTTGGGGAGAACACCGGGGGACGTTAGCAGGCCCCTACGCCATGATGGGCGGGTGGACTTCGAACCGTACCGGGGCGAACTGGTGGCGTACTGCTATCGGATGCTGGGCTCTTTCCACGAGGCCGAGGACCTGGTGCAGGAGACGATGCTGCGCGCGTGGAAGGCCCGCGACCGGTACGACCCCGCACGCGCGTCCGTGCGCACCTGGCTCTACCGCATCGCCACCAACGTCTGCCTCACCGCGCTCGAAGGACGCGCCCGCCGCCCCCTGCCGTCCGGCCTCGGCGCACCGGGCGAGGACCCCGGGACACCGCTCACGCCCGCGACCGACATCCCCTGGCTGCAGCCCTTTCCCGACGCGCGCTACGACATGGAGGCCCGCGCCGACATGCGGCTCGCCCTCGTCGTCGCCCTGCAACGGCTGCCCGCGCGGCAGCGGGCCGTGCTCGTGCTGCGCGAGGTGCTGCAGTTCAGCGCGGCCGAGGTCGCCGACCAGCTCGACACCACCGTCCCGGCCGTCAACAGCACGCTCCAGCGGGCCCGCGCCACCCTCACGGACATCGGCGACGGCGACGCGATCGCCGAACCGGACGACCCCGGTGCACGCGAGGTCGTCGACCGCTACCTGCGGGCATTCGAAGCGGCTGATGTCCCCGCCCTCGTGCGGCTGTTGGCCGATGCCGTGGTCCTGGAGATGCCGCCGGTCCCGCTCTGGTTCCGCGGCACCGAGCACTACGGGGCGTTCATGCGCAGGGTCTTCGAACTCCGGGGAACGGACTGGGCGTTGAGGCGCCTGGTCGCCAACGGGCAACCGGCGCTTGCCGCGTACGCGTCGGGCCCCGACGCAGACCGATGGCTGCACAGCGTCCAGGTGTTCACGGTCACCGGCGGACGCATCACCCGCAATGTCGTGTTCACCGATCCGCTGGTGCTGGACACCTTCGACCTGACACGACGGATTTCCTCGAACTGACCCCGCTCGCGGCGATGAGTTCCGTCGGCGCCACCGGTACGTACCGGTGAGCACCGACCGAAAGGACACCCATCATGAGCGTCATCGTCATCCAGTTCACCACCCTGGACGGGATCGTCTCCGACCCCGACGGGTCCGACGGCACCCCGGACGGCGGCTGGATCTTCCGCTACGGCCGCGAGGCGATCGGCGGCGACAAGTTCCGGCTCGGCAGCACCCTCGACGGCGGGGTCATGCTGCTCGGCCGCAGGACCTGGGAGGCGTTCTCGCGGCTGTGGCCGGCCCGCGACGACGAGTTCTCCGCGCGTATGAACGCCGCGGCGAAGCTGGTCGCGTCCCGCACCCTCACCGATGTGTCGGCGTGGACGAATTCGAGCGTCCTTGACGGCGACCTCGTCGACACCGTGAAGCACGAGGAGCGGGACGTGATCGTCATCGGCAGCCTGCCCGTCGTCCGTACGCTGATGGCGGAGGACCTGGTCGACGAGTACCGGCTGATCACCTTCCCCACGGTCCTCGGCACCGGCGAACGGCTCTTCCCGGCGGGCGGTCCGCCCCTCCACCTGGAGTGCCAGGAGATCGAGAAGGCGGGCCACACCGTGTTCGCGCGGTACGGGAGGGCGGCGCGCTGACGTGCGCGAGGGGCCCGGCGGTACGGCCGCCGGGCCCCTCGGTCTCAGCTGTGCGGGAATGGGGCTTACGCGTATGCGGGGGTGAGGCTTACGCGCCGCTCGCCCTGAGCATGTCCTCACGTTCGACGATCTTCACGCGCTCGCGGCCCTGCGGCTCGCCCAACGCCTTCTCGGCGGCGTCGAGCCGGTACCAGCCGTCCCACGTGGTGAAGCGGACGTCGCGCTCGGCGAAGAACGCCTCCACGGCCTCCGGTTCGGGCGAAACAGGCGTGTGCAGACGGCCGTTGGCGTGGTCGTCGAGCAGGTTGGCCACCGTCTCGTTGGCGTCGCCCTTGGTGTGGCCGATCAGGCCGACCGGGCCGCGCCGGATCCAGCCGGTGACGTACGTCGACTGGAGGTGCTCGCCGGTCTCCTGGATGACCCGGCCGCCCTCGTCGGGGACGGTGCCGGAGTCGATGTCCCAGGGGAGCTTGGGGAGTTTGTCGGAGAGGTAGCCGACCGCGCGGTAGATCGCGGTGACGTCCCAGTCCTTGAACGCGCCGGTGCCCTTGACGTTGCCGGTGCCGTCCAGCGCCGTGCGCTCGGTGCGCAGGCCGACGACCTTGCCGTCCTCGCCGAGGATCTCGGACGGGGACTCGAAGAAGTGCAGGAACAGCTTGTGCGGGCGGTCGCCGACATCGCGGATCGCCCAGTTCTCCAGCGTCTTGGCAACCATGTCGGCCTGCTTGTTGCCGCGCCGCGTGGTGATCGAACCCTCGTCGTAGTCGATGTCCTCGGGGTCGACGATGACCTCGATGTTCGGCGAGTGGTCCAGCTCCCGCAGCTCCATCGGGGAGAACTTCGCCTGCGCCGGACCGCGGCGGCCGAAGACGTGGACCTCCAGCGCCTTGTTGGCCTTGAGGCCCTCGTGGACGTTCGGCGGGATCTCGGTCGGCAGCAGCTCGTCGCCGGTCTTGGCGAGGATACGGGCCACGTCGAGAGCCACGTTGCCGACACCGAGGACGGCGACCTTCTCGGCCTCCAGCGGCCAGGTGCGCGGGACGTCCGGGTGGCCGTCGTACCAGGAGACGAAGTCGGCCGCGCCGTAGGAACCGTCGAGCTCGATGCCCGGTATGGACATCTCGCGGTCGGCCGTCGCGCCGGTGGAGAAGACCACCGCGTCGTAGAAGCTGCGCAGGTCGTCCAGGCTGATGTCGGTCGGGTAGTCGATGTTGCCGAAGAGGCGGATCTGCGGCTTGTCGAGGACCTGGTGCAGGGCGTTGATGATGCCCTTGATGCGCGGGTGGTCGGGGGCGACGCCGTACCGGATCAGGCCGAAGGGCGCGGGCATCCGCTCGAAGAGGTCGATGGACACGCCGGGTTCGGCGGCCACCTCGGACTTGAGCAGGGCGTCGGCGGCGTAGATCCCGGCGGGGCCGGCTCCGACGATGGCTACCCGCAGGGGGCGCGGCATGATCAGGTTCCCTTCGAGCGAAAACAAGCGACTCGACGGGAAGCCTAAACTAAGGCATGCCTAAGTCGGTATGCGGGTCCGGTCTATGACCTCATAAGGCCGACTTATGGGGGGTACTCAAGGCTGACGTTTGGCCGGTATGTGGACCGTGCGGGAGTTTTCAGCCCGCCGGGCGGATGTGCACCACGTCCTGGACGACCTCGGGCGGCGTGCTGAGCAACTGGAACATGACCCGGGCGACGGTGGCCGAGGGGAGCGGTTTCATGGCTCCCACCCTGGTCAGATAGCCGTCCGCCTCCCACACCGGCGCGGCGCGCTGCCGGTCCTCGCCGGGGAAGTTCTCGATGAAGGCGCTGTCCGAGATCGAGCCCAGGATCACCAGGGCGACCCGGATTCCGTCGCCGCGCAGTTCCTTGTGCATCGCGGCGGTGAAGCCGTTCAGGCCGTGCTTGCTCGCCGCGTACATCGCCATCAGCGGCATGTGGTCCAGCGTGATCTCGGAGGAGATGTTGAGAATGTCACCACCTCCCGCCGCCCGCAGCAGCGGCACCGCAGAGCGGATCGTGTGGATCGGGCCCAGGAGGTTGGTGCCGATACAGCTGTGGATGTCCTCGTCGGCGGTGTCCTCGATGGCGCGGATGCGGGCGACGCCGGCGCTGTTCACCAGGATGTCCACCCGTCCGAACCGCTCCTCGATCTGAGCGAACGCCGCGCGGACGCTGTCGCCGCTGCTGACATCGGTCGGGATCGTCAGCACCGACCCCGCCATCTCCCGTGCGGCCGTCTCCAGTCGGTCGGCACGCCGGGCGAGCAGCACCACCTGCGCGCCGTTCTCGGCGAGCAGCGCCCCGACGGCCCGCCCCACGCCGGTCGAACCTCCGCTGATCACGGCGACCTTGCCCTGCGTCGTGCCTGCCATGACGGCCTCCCCGGCGAGACGTGCTGAGACGTGCTGAGACGTGGCGATCGGGTGAGAGGCTACCTCTCCGTTTTTGAGAACGCCATATCCGTGACAGGGAACCGGGATTGGGCCGCCGGGCGCCGGCAACAGGGTGCTTCCCTGCGGGAAATAGGGGTGTAATCGCGATGGCGTTTCCTGATGGGAAATAGCGATTCACATCAGGAAACCCCGGATGCTGGGAGCCTCCCATGGCGATGGACACCGCAGCCGCACCGCCCACGACCACTGACCCGGCACCGACGACCGGGCCCACTCCCGAATCCGACCTCGCCGCCCAAGTCCGCGCCGACGGCGTCGAGTTCGTCCTCGCCGTCTTCGTCGACCTCGCGGGCAAACCCTGCGCCAAACTCGTCCCCGTCGAGGCGGTCGAGGAACTCCAGTCCGACGGCGTCGGATTCGCGGGCTACGCGGCAGGCGCTCTGGGTCAGCGGCCCAGCGACCCGGACGTGATCGCACTGCCCGACGTCACCTCGTACACCCCGCTGCCCTTCGTACGCCCGGGACTCGCCCTCGTGCACTGCGACCCGCACGTCGAGGGCAAGCCCTGGCCGTACGCACCCCGCATCATCCTGCGCGCCGTACTGGCGCGAGCCGCCGAACTCGGGCTGTCCCTCGCGGTCGGCGCGGAGATCGAGTACTTCCTCGTCAACCGCGACGAACACGGCACGCTCTCCGTCGCCGACAGCCGCGACACCGCCGCCCAA
Organism: Streptomyces sp. P5F9; assembly: GCF_057961495.1. Taxonomy (NCBI): domain Bacteria; kingdom Bacillati; phylum Actinomycetota; class Actinomycetes; order Kitasatosporales; family Streptomycetaceae; genus Streptomyces; species Streptomyces sp. P5F9. The sequence goes on from NZ_JBXVPZ010000316.1 coordinate 6,897, forward strand.
CCCTGTTACGACGCACGCGGGTTGACGCGGATGTACGACCACCTCACCGCCGTCTCCAAGGCGATGAACTCCCTCGGCTGGGGCAACTACGCCAACGACCACGAGGACGGAAACGGCCAGTTCGAGCAGAACTTCGCCTACGCCGACGCCCTCACCACCGCCGACCGGGTCATCACCATGCGGTACTTGGTGTCGGTACTGGCCGAACAGCGGGGCATGACAGCCACGTTCATGCCGAAGCCGTTCACCGACCGCACCGGCTCCGGGATGCACATGCACCTGTCGCTGTGGCGGGGGAGCGAACCCGCCTTCCCCGACGCCTCCGACACCCGGGGCCTCGGCCTGTCCCCGCTCGCCTACTCCTTCGTCGGCGGCATCCTCGACCACGCCCGCGCCCTCCAGGCGGTCATCGCGCCCACCGTCAACTCGTACAAGCGCACCGGCGCGGTCTCGACCCGCTCGGGCGCGACGTGGTCACCCCGCAAGGCCGGTTACGGCGGCAACGACCGCACCCACTTCGTCCGCGTCCCCGACGGCGACCGCATCGAACTGCGCGGCGGCGACGGCTCTGCCAACCCCTACCTCGCGGCGGCGGCGGCCCTGGCCGCCGGACTCGACGGCATCGAGCGCGCGCTCGACCCCGGCGAGCCGGGAGACGCGGCGGTCACCGCGGCCCGCCCCGAACTGCCGCCGACCCTGCTGCACGCCGTGGAGGCGCTGGCCGGCGACCCGGTGATCGGCGGGGCGCTCGACGCGGCGGGCCCGGGCGTGAGCGAGTACTTCGGCAAGGTCAAGCGCCAGGAGTTCTTCGACTGGCACGGCACGGTCGGCGCCTGGGAGCTGGACCGCTACCTCACCGCTTTCTGACCCGCCCGTTCCTACCCGTCCCTACCCATCCCTCTTCATCCTTCATCGCTCCTCATCGGAAGAGAGCCGCATGTGCGGAATCGTCGGGCTCCATCTGCGTGAGCCCTCCCTCGAACCCCGGCTGGGTGAACTGCTCACCGCCATGCTGGGCCAAGTCGTGGAACGCGGCCCGGACTCGGCGGGCGTGGCGGTCTACGGCGACCCGCGTCTGTCGCCGCCCGGGCGCGCCGTCGTCTCGCTGCTGGGAGTGACCCCGCAGGAGGCATCAACCGCCGTGCCGGACGCGGTGGTTGTCGCCGCCGACGCCACGACAGTGGTCCACGCGGACTCGTCGGTCTCCGAGTTGCTCGCCACCATCGCCACCGCGCTGCCGCAAGCCACCGTCATCGGCTCGGGGGAGGGCTTCGCCGTACTCAAGGGCACGGGGAATCCAGTGCAGTTGGCCGAGTCGTTCGGGCTCGCCGGAGTGACCGGTTATCAGGGCGTCGGTCACACCCGGATGGCCACGGAGTCGGCCGTCACCCCCGAAGGTGCGCACCCCTTCTCCGTCGGCCCCGGTCAATGCCTGGTCCACAACGGGTCGTTCGCCAACCACGCCACCATCCGACGTGAACTCCGGGCCCAGGGCGTGGAGTTCGACAGTGAGAACGACTCCGAGGTCGGCGCCCGCTTCGTCGCCCACCATCTCGCCCGTGGCGCCGACCTGGATAAGGCGCTGCGACTGCTGTGCGAGCGGTTCGACGGTTTCTATACGCTGCTGGTCTCCACCGCCGACTCCTTCGCGGTGGTCCGCGACGCCATCGCCTGCAAGCCCGCGCTGGTCGCCGAGACCGACGCCTGGGTGGCGATGGCCTCCGAGTACCGGGCCCTGGACGTCCTGCCGGGCATCGAGAACGCCCGCATCTTCGAACCCGAGCCGGAAGAGGTGTACGTATGGCAGCGCTGACCGGGGCGGAGGTCGCCGACCTCGCGGCCTCCACCGTCCGTGATCTCAACCAGGCGCTCCACGCTCCCCAACCGGCCCCGGCCTGGCGGGTGTTGAACCCCCGAGGCGCCCACAGCGTCGCCTGCGGTCTCAAGGACGACGTGACCGTCGACATCGAGGGCCACGTCGGCTACTACTGCGCCGGCATGAACCAGCACGCCACGGTCACCGTGCACGGCAACGCCGGAGTCGGTGTCGCCGAGAACATGATGTCCGGCACGGTCCGGGTGCGCGGCGACGCATCCCAGTCGGCCGGGGCCACCGCACACGGCGGGCTGTTGGCGATCGAGGGCAACGCGGCGGCCCGGTGCGGGATTTCGATGAAGGGCGTGGACATCGTCGTCGGCGGGAACGTCGGCCACATGAGCGCCTTCATGGGACAGGCGGGACGGCTGGTGGTCTGCGGCGACGCGGGTGATGCCCTCGGCGACTCCCTCTACGAGGCCCGCATCTACGTCAAGGGCACGGTCAAGTCCCTCGGCGCTGACTGCGTGGAGAAGGAGATGCGGGACGAACACCTCGCGGAACTGGCCGAGTTGCTGAAGGCGGCGGAGTTCGACGAGGACCCGGCCGACTTCCGCCGTTACGGCTCGGCCCGGCAGCTGTACCACTTCACGGTCGACAACTCGACGGCGTACTGAGGGAGTTGCACTTTACATGGACTTCGCATCCCGCGGCCTGCGCGAGTCGGCCACCTTCGACCGCGCCACCATCCACGCCATCCAACGGGCCGCCGCGACCGGCGTCTACGACATCCGCGGCTGGGGAGCCAAACGCCCCCTTCCGCACTTCGACGACCTGCTCTTCCTCGGCGCCAGCATGTCCCGCTACCCGCTGGAGGGTTACCGCGAACGCTGCGACACCGACGTCGTCCTCGGCGCGCGCAACGCCAAGTACCCGCTGCACCTGGACATCCCGGTCACCATCGCCGGCATGAGCTTCGGCGCCCTGTCCGCGAACGCCAAGGAGGCGCTCGGGCGCGGGGCGAGCGCGGCCGGCACCTCCACCACCACCGGCGACGGCGGCATGACACCGGAGGAACGCGGCCAGTCCAAGCACCTCGTCCACCAGTACCTGCCGTCCCGCTACGGCATGAACCCAGACGACCTCCGCAAGGCCGACGCCATCGAAGTGGTCCTCGGCCAGGGCGCCAAGCCCGGCGGCGGAGGCATGCTGCTCGGCCAGAAGATCACCGACCGGGTGGCCGGGATGCGCACCCTGCCGGTCGGCGTCGACCAGCGCAGCGCCTGCCGCCACCCCGACTGGACCGGTCCAGACGACCTCACCATCAAGATCGGCGAACTCCGCGAGATCACCGACTGGGAGAAGCCGATCTACGTCAAGGTCGGCGCCACACGCACCTATTACGACGTGAAGCTCGCCGTCCACGCGGGTGCCGACGTCGTGGTCGTCGACGGCATGCAGGGCGGCACCGCCGCCACCCAGGAGGTGTTCATCGAACACGTCGGCATCCCGACCCTCGCCGCGATTCCCCAGGCGGTACAGGCACTTCGGGAACTCGGTGTCCACCGCGAGGTCCAACTCATCGTCTCCGGCGGCATCCGCACCGGCGCCGACGTCGCCAAGGCCATCGCGCTCGGCGCGGACGCGGTCGCCATCGGCACTGCCGCCCTGATCGCCCTCGGCGACAACCACCCGCGCCACGACGCCGAGTACCGTCAACTCGGTTCGGCGGCAGGCTACTTCGACGACTTCCAGGACGGCCGCGACCCGGCAGGTATCTCCACGCAGGACGAGGAGCTCGCCGCCCGCCTCGACCCGGTCGAAGGCGGACGCCGACTCGCCAACTACCTCCGCGTCCTCACCATGGAGGCCCAGACCCTCGCCCGCGCCTGCGGCAAGGCCCACCTCCACCACCTGGAACCCGAGGACCTGGTCGCCCTCACCATCGAGTCCGCCGCCATGGCCCGCGTCCCCCTCGCCGGCACCGACTGGATCCCCGGCACCTCCGGAGCCACCCTGTGATTGCCGTCGTAGGAGCAGGCCTGATGGGCGCGGCCACGGCCTGGCAACTCGCCCGGCAAGGCTACGAGGTCACGCTCATCGAGGCGTACGACATCGGCCACAAGTCCGGCAGCTCCCACGGCAGTTCACGCATCTACCGCCGCGCCTACGCCGACCCCCTCTACGTCCGTCTGACCGGCGAGGCCCGCGAACTCTGGCAGGAACTGGAGCGCGACACAAGCTCCCAACTGCTGCGCCTCACCGGGGGATTGGACTTCGGCGCGGGCCGCGACCCGGAGGGCATCGCGGACATTCTGGCGGCAGCCGCCGTACCGCACGAACTGCTGACCGCGGCCGAAGCGACGGACCGCTGGCCGCAGTTCCGCTTCGGCGGTCCCGTGCTCCATCACCCGGACGCGGGCACGGTCGACGCCGACGCGACGGTGGCCGCCGCCGTGCGCAGGGCCGCCGACCTGGGCGCCCGTGTCCTCACCGGCGTCCGCGTCACCGGCGCGGAGATCCGCAACGACGGCTGCGTTGCCCTGAGTTCGGAAGGCCCCACTGTCGTCGCGGACACGGTCGTGATCGCGTCCGGCGCCTGGCTGCCCCAACTCGCCGCCCCACTGGGCATTCCCGAGCCCCTGCCGCCCCTCCGGGTGACCCAGCAGCAGGTATTCCACTTCCGCCGCGGCGACCCGTCGGCGAAATGGCCCGTCTTCGTCCACAAGGACGAACTGAACCTCTACGGCCTCCCCTCCGGCAGCGACGGCGGACCGCTCCCGGCGTTCAAGGT
>NZ_JBXVPZ010000317.1:0-11485 GCF_057961495.1 Streptomyces sp. P5F9
CACCCCCAGGACGGCCCCTGGCACCAGGTACGCCTGCTGCTGCGCCTGCACCGCTACGCCGGTGAGGTCCTGCACGGGGACGGCGCACCACTGGACGTACGCCTGCTGGCGGCGGGCCAGGCCCTCAATCTGCACCGGGACGCCTCGGAGGCAGCGGCGGCGGCCGCGTCGGCGGCCCGCACCCCGCGCATCGCCCCGGCGACCGCGTACGCGCTCGGCGTGCTCCACGCCGACCAGCGCCACGAGGTGGAGGCGGCCCGCTTCGCCTTCCAGCAGTCGTGGCAGAAGCAGGCGGTGGGCACCGCCTGACGCCCTGAACGAACCCGCACGGAGGAGACGGTGAACGACCAGTGACTTCCACGCACGACACCACCGTCCAGGCGGCCGGCTGCGTCCTGTGGCGCCGCCCGTCCGCCGGAGCCCTCGAACTGGCGCTGGTCCACCGGCCCAAGTGGGACGACTGGTCGTGGCCCAAGGGCAAGCTCAAGCGGGGCGAGACGTTCGAGGAGGCGGCCCGCCGCGAGGTGCTGGAGGAGACCGGCTGCACGTGCCGTCTGGGGACACGGCTCCCGTCGGCCCAGTACCTCGACCACCAGGGGCGGCCCAAAGAGGTCCGCTACTGGGCGGCGGAGGCGACCGGCGGAGCCTTCCAGCCCAACGACGAGATCGATGTGCTGCTCTGGCTGCGGCCGGACGAGGCCCACGAGCGGCTCAGCTACGAGCGGGACCGGGACCTGATCTCTCTCGCGCTGATGGCCGTCGGCACCGACGAGGACGAGCGGGAGACGTGAGCGGCTCGTGCGGTTCTCCCCGGCGGCCGTCCTGAACCGCCTCACCCAGCCGGGGGACCATCCCCTCGCGGACGCGCTCCCGGCCGCTCCGCAGCTGGCATAGTCCGGAATCAGCCCGTGTCCTCGACGTGAGCGTTCCGTGACCTAACCGCACCGCCCACAGGGGTTCACCCTCCGTTCACTTATGCCCATAGGCGCCTTCACCTGTTCTGCCTACTTTCGGCCTTACGCGATGCGAGCCGCGACCTGGGGGTCGCCACCCGCGTCACCCCGTCTTCGCACGCCGCCGTAATTCAGGACGGCGGCTCTCGGAAGGAACTCTTTCAAGTGAAGCTTCAGCGCATGAACCGGCGGGCCCTCACCCTCGGTGCTCTCGCCGTCTCCGGCGCCCTGGCCCTCACGGCGTGCGGCTCGGACGACAACGGCGGCTCGTCGAACAGCAGCAGCTCGTCGACGGCCAACGCCAGCGCCGCCAACTGCGGCACGGCGAAGAAGGGCCAGCAGCTGCTCGCCGACGGCTCGTCCGCGCAGAAGAACGCGATCGACGCGTGGGTCAAGGCCTTCAGCCAGGCCTGTGGCGTCCAGATCAACTACAAGGGCGGCGGCTCCGGCGCCGGTGTCACCTCCTTCAACCAGGGCCAGCTGGCCTTCGCCGGTTCGGACTCGGCGCTGAAGCCCGAAGAGGTCACCGCCTCCAAGCAGGTCTGCTCCGGCGGCCAGGGCATCGACCTCCCGATGGTCGGCGGCCCGATCGCGCTCGGCTACAACGTCCCGGGTGTCGACAACCTGGTCCTGGACGCCCCGACGCTCGCCAAGATCTTCGACAGCAAGATCACCAAGTGGAACGACGCGGCGATCAAGAAGCTGAACCCGTCCGCCACGCTGCCCGACCTCAAGATCCAGGCGTTCCACCGCTCGGACGAGTCCGGCACCACGGACAACTTCACCAAGTACCTGATCGCCACCACCGCGGCCAACTGGAAGTACTCCGGCGGCAAGGCCTGGCAGGCCAAGGGCGGCCAGTCGGCAGCCGGCTCCGCGGGCGTGGCCGCGGGGGTCAAGCAGACCTCCGGCGCCATCGGCTACTTCGAGCTCTCCTACGTCGGTGACGGCGTCAAGGCCGTCAGCATCGACACCGGTGCCGCCGCCCCGGTCGCGCCCAGCACCGACAGCGCCACCAAGGACATCGCCGACGCCAAGGTCGTCGGCACCGGCTCCGACCTGTCGCTCAAGCTGAACTACAACACCAAGGCCGAGGGCGCGTACCCGATCACCCTGGTGACGTACGAGATCGTCTGCGACAAGGGCAACAAGGCCGACACGCTGCCCGCGACGAAGGCGTTCCTCACCTACATCGCCAGCGAGGAGGGCCAGAAGGTCCTCAGCACCATCGACTACGCGCCGATCCCCGACGCGATCATCACCAAGGTTCGCAGCACCATCGCGAGCATCAGCTAGTCCGAGTGTGCGGCCGGGTCCCGGACCAGGGACCCGGCCGCACCGTCCGGTGCACCGCCGCCACGGACCGCACACAGCACGTGTGGACCCGCAGACCGGAGAAACCCGATGGATATATCGACAAAGAACCCCGCAGAGGCACCGCCTCCCACCCCCCAGCCCACCGCCGCGGAGCAGAAGCGCGCGGCCCGTGGCGCCACCCGACCCGGTGACCGGATCTTCCTCGGTCTCTCCCGCGGGTCGGGCATCCTGCTGTTGGTGATCATGGCCGCGATCGCGGTCTTCCTCACCTATCGCGCCTCGCTCGCGATCAGCAAGGACCACGCGAACTTCCTCACCACGTTCGAGTGGAACACCAACCTGCTGCCGCCGAAGTTCGGCATCGCCGTCCTGGCGTTCGGCACGGTGGTGTCCTCGATCATCGCCATGGTCATCGCGGTCCCGATCGCGGTCGCCATCGCCCTCTTCACCACGCATTACGCCCCGCGCAAGCTCCGCGGCCCGGTCTCGTACGTCATCGACCTGCTGGCCGCCGTACCGTCCATCGTGTACGGCCTGTGGGGCGCCCTGATCCTCGTACCGCACATGGTCGGGCTCTTCGGGTGGCTCAACGACTACTTCGGCTGGACCGGGATCTTCTCCTGGGACGAAGGCGCCCCGCGCTCGATGCTCACGGTCGGCGTCCTGCTCGCGATCATGATCCTGCCGATCATCACCAACGTGAGCCGTGAGGTCTTCCGCCAGGCCCCGCAGATGATCGAGGAGGCGGCCCTCGCCCTGGGCGCCACGCGCTGGGAGGTCATCCGCATGTCGGTGCTGCCCTTCGGCCGCTCCGGCGTGATCTCCGCCTCGATGCTCGGTCTCGGCCGTGCGCTCGGCGAGACGATGGCCGTCGCCACCGTGCTCTCCCCGGACTTCATCATCCACGCCAGCCTGCTCAACCCGGGCGGCGGAACCTTCGCCCAGAACATCGCCAGCAAGTTCAGCGAGGCGTCGGCGGACGGCCGGGACGCGCTCATCGCGTCCGGTCTCGTCCTGTTCGTCATCACCCTGCTGGTCAACGGCGCGGCCCGGCTCATCATCGCCCGCCGCGCGGAGTACTCGGGGGCCAACGCATGAGCCACGCAGCCGTAGCGGAAAAGCCCGCGAGCACCCTCCAGGGCGCCACCCTCCCGAAGTGGTCGCCGTACGCGATCGCCGGCGGGTCGGTCGTCCTGGCCGTCCTCATCGGACTGGCCGGCAGCCTCGACAGCAAGATCCAGTGGGGCCTGATCGCGGCGATCCTCTTCGTCGTCGGTACGTACGTCATCGCCTCGCGCGTCGAGGGCAGCCGCCAGGCCAAGGACCGGATCGCGACCAGCCTGGTCTGGGTCGCGTTCCTCATCGCCGTCGTCCCGCTCGTCTCCCTCCTGTGGACGACGATCTCGCGCGGTGTGAAGGTCCTCGACGTCTACTTCCTGACCCACTCGATGGGCGTGGTCGCCGACTCCGAGCCCGGCGGCGGTATCTACCACGCCATCATCGGCAGCCTGGAGCAGGTCGGCCTCGCCACCCTGATCGGCGCCCCCATCGGTGTGCTCACCGCGATCTACCTGGTCGAGTACGGACGCGGCGCCCTCTCCAAGTGGGTCACCTTCTTCGTCGACGTCATGACGGGCATCCCGTCGATCGTCGCGGGTCTGTTCATCCTGTCCCTGATGCTCATGTGGGACATGGAGCCCTTCGGCTTCGCCGGTTCCTGCGCCCTGGCCATCCTGATGATGCCGGTCGTGGTCCGCTCCACCGAGGAGATGCTGAAGCTCGTACCGAACGAGCTGCGCGAGGCATCGCTCGCCCTCGGCATCCCGAAGTGGCGCACGATCCTCAAGGTCGTCCTCCCCACCGCGATCGGCGGCATCACCACCGGCATCATGCTGTCGGTGGCCCGTATCGCCGGTGAGACCGCGCCCGTCCTGCTGCTGGTGTTCGGCAACCCGTTCATCAACAACGACCCGTTCCACGGGGCGCAGGCGTCGCTGCCGCTGTACATCTACCAGCAGTTCGCGCAGAGCGCGGGCGCCGGAGCGGCCTACGACCGCGCCTGGGCGGCCTCGCTCACCCTGATCGCCTTCGTGATGATCCTCAACCTGGTGGCCCGCGGCATCGCCCGCTGGAAGGCCCCCAAGACCGGTCGCTGACCGCGACCCCCTCAGCGACCGTTCTGAAGTCTGGAAGTGAAGCAGTCATGTCCAAGCGAATCGACGTCAGTGGGCTCACCGCCTACTACGGCTCCCACAAGGCAATCGAAGACATCTCGATGACGGTCGAGCCCCGCTCGGTGACGGCCTTCATCGGCCCCTCCGGCTGCGGCAAGTCGACGTTCCTGCGCACGCTCAACCGCATGCACGAGGTCACGTCCGGCGGCCGCGTCGAGGGCAAGGTCCTCCTGGACGACGAGGACCTCTACGGCCACGGCATCGACCCGGTGTCGGTCCGCCGCGAGATCGGCATGGTCTTCCAGCGCCCGAACCCGTTCCCCACGATGTCGATCTTCGACAACGTGGCGGCGGGCCTGCGCCTGAACGGCAGCTACAAGAAGAGCGAGCTGTCGGACGTGGTCGAGAAGTCCCTCAAGGGCGCGAACCTCTGGAACGAGGTCAAGGACCGCCTGAACAAGCCGGGTTCGGGCCTGTCGGGCGGCCAGCAGCAGCGACTGTGCATCGCGCGGGCGATCGCGGTGGAACCGAAGGTCCTGCTGATGGACGAGCCCTGCTCGGCCCTCGACCCCATCTCGACCCTGGCCATCGAGGACCTGATCGGCGAGCTGAAGGAACGCTTCACGATCGTCATCGTGACGCACAACATGCAGCAGGCGGCGCGTGTCTCGGACCGTACGGCCTTCTTCAACCTCGCGGCGGTCGGCCAGCCCGGCCGCCTGATCGAGATCGACGACACGGAACGCATCTTCTCCAACCCGTCGGTCCAGGCCACGGAGGACTACATCTCGGGCCGCTTCGGCTAGACGCCGGCCCCAAGAACCCCTCGCGGTGCTGCATGGCGGTGCCACCGCGAGGCCGAAAAGGGCCCGCCCCCGGCTCCCGGGGGCGGGCCCGTCCGTTTGTCCGGCCGAGCAGTCCTAGAGGGGGCTACCGGCGTACTGCCTTTCCCAGGCGCTGCACGTGCTCTCCTTCACATCACCGTCGTCCCGGAGACAGACCTGGATGTACACGTACGAGGTCTCGGAGACGTTGTGGCTCTCGTACTCGCAGTTGCCGGAGCCGTTGCCGTCGTAGATCGAGTGCTCGGTGCCGCTGGCACCGACCTTCCAGTAGCCGATGACACCGGCGCCGTCCGCCTTGTTGTCGCAGACCCCGAAATGGTCGCCGTAGCTCTCGAAGTACATGGATCCGGCCCAGTCGACGTACGAGCCCGACGCGACGGTCTCGGCCTCGGCTCTCGCAGCCGACGCGGGAGAGGCCGAGTAGAGGAGCAGGCCCGTGAGAGCCGACGCCACCCCCGCCCCGGACATGAGGTGACGACGAAGTTTGGACATAGGGACCCCCACCCTCGTATGGCGCGTTCTATTCGAACGCTTGAGCCCCAGAAGTTAGCAGCGATCCCGGCGCCACCACCGGGTTTTCGAGAAAGCGGTTGCACTCTCACAGGAATGGCCCGCTCCGGAGACCGGAGCAGGCCATCGACCAGTGTGAAGCGAGGGCTACAGGAACGCGAGGTCCACAACCCAGAACGAGCACGCGGCCACCACCGCGGCCGCCGGCATCGTGATGAACCACCCCAGCACGATGTTCTTGGCAACACCCCACCGAACCGCGTTGACCCGCTTCGTCGCCCCGACACCCATGATCGCCGAGGTGATGACATGCGTCGTGGAAACCGGCGCCTTGAAGAGATACGCGGTGGTGAACATGATCGCCGCACCCGTGGTCTCCGCCGCGAACCCCTGCGGCGGATCCAGCTCGATGATCTTCCGCCCCAGCGTCCGCATGATCCGCCACCCGCCCGCGTACGTCCCCAGCGACAGCATCAGCGCGCAGACGATCTTCACCCAGACCGGAATCGGATCGCCGTAGGTCGAGTGGCCGGAAATCACCAGGGCCATCACGACGACGCCCATGGTCTTCTGCGCGTCCTGGAGACCGTGACCGAGGGCCATCCCGGCCGCGGACACGGTCTGCGCGATACGGAACCCCCGCTTCGCCTTGTGCGGGTTCGCCTTCCGGAAGATCCACATGATCGCCGTCATCACCAGGTAACCGCCGACCAGACCGACGACCGGCGACACGAACATCGGCACGATGACCTTGTCGACGACCCCGTGCCAGATGACATCCGTACCGCCCGCGAGCGCGGCCCCCACCATGCCGCCGAACAACGCGTGCGAGGACGACGACGGCAGCCCGAAGTACCAGGTGACCAGGTTCCAGGTGATCGCGCCGATGAGCGCGGCGAAGAGGATGCCCATCCCCTTCGACCCCTCGGGCGTCTCGATCAGCCCCTCACTCACCGTCTTGGCGACCCCGGAACCGAGAAACGCACCGGCGAGATTCATCACGGCGGCCATCGCGAGCGCAGCGCGCGGAGTCAGCGCCCGGGTCGAGACGGACGTGGCGATGGCGTTCGCGGAGTCGTGGAAACCGTTCGTGTACGTGAAAAAGAGCGCGACCAGAATGGTCACGACCAGAGCGAAGGTGTCCATGGAGAGGTCAGGACTCCTTGACGGCGATGGTCTCCACCGTGTTCGCCACGTGCTCGAACGCGTCCGCCGCTTCCTCCAGCACATCCACGATCTGCTTGAGTTTCAGCACCTCGATGGCCTCGTACTTGCCGTTGAAGAGCATGGCCAGCAGCTTGCGGTGGATCTGGTCGGCCTGGTTCTCCAGCCGGTTGACCTCGATCCAGTACTCGGTGAGGTTCTCCATCGTGCGCAGGTTCGGCATGGCCTCGGCGGTGAGCTCCGCCGCCCGCGCCAGCACCTCGATCTGCTGCTCGACGCCCTTGGGCAGCTCCTCCACGTTGTAGAGGACGACCAGGTCGACGGCCTCCTCCATGAAGTCCATGATGTCGTCGAGGCAGGAAGCGAGGTTGTAGATGTCCTCGCGGTCGAAGGGCGTGATGAAGGAGGAGTTCAGCTGATGGAAGATCGCGTGCGTGGCATCGTCACCGGCGTGTTCCGCGGCCCGCATACGCTCTGCGATCTCGGCCCGGCCGGCGGTGTCCGCCCCGAGCAGTTCCATGAGGAGTTTCGAGCCCGTGACGATGTTGTCCGCGGACGCGGCGAACATGTCGTAGAAGCTCGTCTCCCTGGGGGTCAGACGAAAGCGCACAAGGGGTCCTCGGGATGCATGGGTTTCGGTCAGGCTGATGCTAAGTGCATCATCCGGCCACGGCTAATGGGCCGTCCCCCAGTGTCGCCCATCAGGCACAGTGATCCGCACGGGGGCGTACCAAGGGCCCTATACCCAGCAAAGTTCGTTACGATATACCCACTAGGGGTATATGTCTGGAGGACGCGATGGACGCGATGACGACCACCGAGGCCGGCGCGGCGGCAGCGCCCTCCGAACCGACGCAAGAACCGCCGCGAGAACCGGCACACGAGCTGGTCGAAGACCTGGCTCAGGAACCGGTCACTCACGGTTACCACCACCAGAAGGACGAGCACGTCAAACGCCTGCGCCGGATCGAGGGCCAGATCCGCGGTCTGCAGCGCATGGTCGACGAGGACGTCTACTGCATCGACATACTCACCCAGGTGTCCGCCTCCACGAAGGCCCTCCAGTCGTTCGCGCTACAGCTCCTGGAGGAACACCTGAGGCACTGCGTCGCCGACGCGGCGGTCAAGGGCGGCGAGGAGATCGACGCGAAGGTCGACGAGGCGACCAAGGCGATCGCCCGACTCCTCCGTACGTAACTAACCAGTGCGAGCGGCCCGACCGGTTAGTCGGGCGTACAGGACGACGCGTCCCGTTCCTCGGCGACCTTCAGCACCTCGTCGATGCTCTCCAGGCTGAGCCGGTCCTCGGCGGCCGAGGCCGCGATGATCAGGTCTCCGCACAGCTCGATCTCGGCGAGGGCCACGTGGTCCTGAACTGCCGTACCGCCGACCGGAGCCACGTGCATCACCTCTTCTCTGCCGTCACCGACTTCCTAGAGTAGGGAGCGGTCTACACAACGCGCATGGCACGGACGGGCTAGTCCTCACCCCGACCCACACCGATCGATTCAGGTCACTTCTCGGCGATCTGCCCGGCATAGATGTCCTTCGACGCCGGAAGTCGTACGTCCACGGAGGCCCCGAAGTCGTACAGCAACGTCGTCGAGGCGACCGCCACGGCGCTACGGCGCTGCCCGTTGACGAAGCTGAACCGCTGGCGGACCTTGCGGACGCGGCCCTGGTCGTCGAGGTAGACGTCGAAGGGCACCCGGGCGGTGGCGAACCCTTTCGCCGCCGACCTCAGAGCCGCCTCGTTCCCCGCCGACGCGCTCCGTGCGGCGACGGCGAGATCGGCGACCCCCCGATAGTGACGCACGGAGGCCCCGGCCACCTCCGTCTTCCCCAGATACGTCGCCGTAGTCGTCCCGCGCAGCAACTCGGCGGCGGCGTACGGGTCGGTGGCGCCGCCGGTCACGAGGTTCCCGTCGGTCAGCGTCCCCGTGTCGACCCGTACCCATTTGTCTGCGGGCACCCCGGCACCCCTGTTCTTCATGAACAGGGCGCCCGGCGCGAGGAGTTCGGTGATCGGCCGGTGCTCGCTGGCGCCGGCCGGGTCCTGCGGCAACTGCACCGTCAGCCGGCCGAGCTGCCGACGGAAGTCGTAGACGCCCTCGCCGCGGATGGTCACGCGGGTGCCGCCGGTGGCCATCTCCATGGACGTACGGGCCTGTGAACTCCCCGCCGCCACAAGGGAGTCGGCCGCGCGCCGCACCACCGCGACCGCGTCCCCACCGCCGCGCGCGTCCGCGGTCGCCGCCCCGTCACCGGCACCGCACCCACCGGCGCCGACACAGACCCCGACCATGAGTCCCGCCGCGACGACCGCCCCGCCTGCCGCCCACCGGTCCCGGCTCCGCCCGACCGGGAGGATCCCCGTCCGCTGCCGCTCCATAGCCTGCCGTACCCCCGTACGTCGTCACGGGCCCTGTCGTTCCGCTTAACGACGGGTAGATGGGCCCGTCACGCGTCGTCGCGGCCGTACAACCGCCCTATGGGCGTCGCGCGACCGCCATACGAGCGCTTTACCCGGGCTCGGTACCTTGGTCGATGTGGCGCAGCAGGACGAACGGCAGGCTCCCCCCGTACATCCCGAACACCGCACGACGACGGTCGAGCAGGGCCCCTTCTGCTTCGCCCGTTGCGTCTGCGGCTGGCGGGGCCCGGCGAGACGGGCGAGAAGCCTGGCCAGGACGGATGCCACGGGGCATCTGCCTGTTCCGAACCTGTGACATGCGCACGAGAACTTGTCGGGTCCGGCCCGTATCTCACTTGACGGAACCCCACAGGAGGCGAAATGGAACGGCGTTCGTTCATAGGCGGCGGCGTGGCCGCAATAGCGGCGGTCGCGGCCACCGCGTGCAACGGCAGGAACACCGGCGGCGGTGACGCGACCGCCACGGCGACCAACGCCTCCGCCACGGGCACGACCGGCCTGCGCACCACGACCGCCGCGGCCGCCGCCAACTGGGCCGCCCTGGCCCGCGAGCTGGACGGCACCCTGGTCCGCCCCGGTGACGCCTCCTGGAAGACGGCCCACCAGCTCTACAACACCCGCTTCGACTCCCTGAAGCCCGCCGCGGTGGCGTACGTCGCGAACCCCGACGACATCCGCTCGGTCCTCTCCTACGCCCGCGCCCACACCATCCGCGTCGCGATCCGCAACGGCGGCCACTCCTACGCCGGCTACTCCTCCGGCGACGGCCGTCTCATCCTCGACGTGTCGAAGCTGAACAAGATCCGGGCGAGCGGCTCCTCCGCGGTCGTCGGCGCCGGCGCCAAGCTGATCGACGTGTACCGGGGCCTCGCCGCGAACGGCGTGACGATCCCCGCGGGCTCCTGCCCGACGGTCGGCGTCTCCGGCCTCACCCTGGGCGGCGGCCACGGCGTGGTCTCCCGGGCGTACGGCCTGACCTGCGACAGCCTCACCCAGGCCACGCTGATCACGGCGGACGGCAAGCAGCTGGTCGCCAACTCCACTGAGAACAAAGAGCTGTTCTGGGCGCTGCGCGGCGCGGGCAACGGCAACTTCGGCGTCGTGACGGAGCTGCAGTTCAAGACCCACCCCGCACCCCAGGCCGTATCGGGCTATCTGACCTGGCCGTCGTCGATGGCGGCGGCCGTGGTGAAGGCCTGGCAGGAGTGGGGCCCGGACCAGCCCGACGAGATCTGGTCGTCCTGCCACCTGACGAACAGACCGGGCGGCACCCCCAAGGTCTCAGTGGCCGCGTTCTCCCTGGGCACCTACAACGAACTCCAGAACGCGGTCGACAAGCTGGCCCACCTGGTCGGCGGCAACGCGTCGAGCGTCTCGCTGAAGCGGCACACGTACGAGGAGTCGATGAACGCGTACGCGGGCTGCTCGTCGTTCTCGACGGACGCCCAGTGCCACCTGCCCGGCTCGACCCCGGGCCGCTCCCCGCAGGGCGCGCTGGCGCGGGAGACCTACGTGGGCCGCTCCGACTTCTTCGACCGCTCGATCTCGGCCACGGGCATCCAGACCATGCTCAACCAGATGAAGGCGGTCCGGGGCAACTCCGGCGACATCGCCCTGACGGCCCTCGGCGGCGCCGTCAACCGCGTCTCCCCCACGGCAACGGCCTTCGTCCACCGCCGCTCCCGCATCCTGGCCCAGTACATAGTCTCCTGGCCCTCCGGCACGGCCGGCACGTCAGCCCAGTCCTGGCTGACGTCCTTCCACAACGCCATGAAGCCCTACGCCTCCGGCGCGGCCTACCAGAACTACACAGACCCGACCCTGACGAACTGGCGCAAGGCGTACTACGGCGACGCGGCCACCCGCCTGGCCACCTTGAAGAAGCAGTACGACCCGAGTCACTTCTTCACGTATCCCCAGGGGCTCTAGTCAGCTCCGGTTGCGCAATGCCCTAAGGGGCGCGGGGAACTGCGCGCCCAGCCACAACGCACCCGCAGCCGACGAACCGACCTCCAGCCTGAGCCTTCAAGCCGCGAGGTCCCGCTCCTCAGTACCGGACGACTCCGTACGCGCCCCCGGAATCAAGGC
>NZ_JBXVPZ010000318.1:0-11463 GCF_057961495.1 Streptomyces sp. P5F9
CCCCACGAGACCAGCTGGGCGAACTGGACGAGGGCTGGGCGGAGGCTTACGAGGAAGCAGTGACCCGCCTGTCCGACGCGGGCGCCGAGATCCGCACCCTGGACCTCACCCCTTTCACGGAAGCGGCGGCGATGCTCTACGAGGGAGCGTTCGTCGCGGAGCGCTACACAGCGGTAGGGGCATTTGTCGACAAGGCGATCGCATCCGGCGCCGAGGGCCTGGACCCCACAGTCACCGGCATCATCACCCGAGCCCGGGACATCCCGGCCCACCAGCTGTACGCGGACGAGGAACGCCTGGCGACCCTCCGCACCCGAGCCCTGTCGGAACTGGCCGACGCGGACGCCCTGTTGCTCCCGACCACGCCGGGCCACCCCACCCTGGCCGAGGTCGCCGCCGACCCCCTGGGCGCCAACGCCCGCCTGGGCCGCTTCACCAACTCCACCAACCTCTTCGACCTGGCAGCGGTGGCAGTCCCGTCCGGCGAGGTGAACGGCCTCCCCTTCGGGGTGATGCTGATCGGCCCGGCATTCACGGACGACCGCTTGGCCACAATCGCCGGCGCCCTGAACCCAACGGTCCAACTGGCGGTCGTAGGAGCCCACTTGACGGGCCAGCCCCTGAACCCCCAACTCCTGTCCCTGGGCGCCCGCTTGGACCGCACGACTACGACGGCCCCGGTCTACCGCCTACATGCCCTCGCCACGACCCCGCCGAAGCCGGGCTTGGTGCACGTGGGCGAGGGCGGAGCGACGATAGAGACAGAGGTATGGCGCCTACCGGTAGAGGGCTTGGGCCGCTTGCTGGCGACCCTGCCCCGCCCGATGACACTGGGAAGCGTTGAGCTGGCGGACGGTACAAGTGTGCCGGGTTTCTTGTGCGAGCCGGCGGCGCTGGAAAACGCCGAGGACATCACAAACCACGGCGGCTGGCAACCGTACCTGGGCTCTTAAAGAGGCACAAGGCCACCCCCCTAGGGGCGCGGGGAACTGCGCGACCAGCCACAACGCACCCGCACCCGCCAACGAACCCTCACCCCACCGACGAGTAGGCCACAACCCCCCGCAACAACAACTCAACAGCCTTCCGCGCATTCTTCGCCACGGTCGACGACGCCTCGCCCCCAGTAACCGGCGCCGCAGCAGAAATCTGCCCCAACACATCGATCACCTGCTTGCACCACCGAACAAAGTCCCCGGCCGGCATCTCCACCTCCCGAAGGACCTCGTCCAACCCCTTCCCACTGGCCCACATGTACGCGGCCCAGGCAAACCCGAGATCAGGCTCCCGCTGCCCAACCCCCTCGGTCTGAGTGATCCGGAAGTCCTCCTCAAGGGCATCGAGCCGCCCCCAGATCCGCACCATCTCCCCGAGCGCGGCCTTGGCCGCACCCGACGGCACCTTGGGAACCGTCGCATCGTCACTGACCCGCGCCTCGAACACCAACGCCGAGACACACGCGGCGAGTTCGGCGGGAGAAAGCCCCTCCCAAACCCCCTCGCGCAGACACTCACTGGCGAGCAGATCAAGCTCGCCGTACAGCCGGGCCAGCCGCTTGCCGTGCTCGGTGACCTCGTTGCCCCGCAGGTAGTCCAGGTCGGTCAGCAGCGCGACGATCCGGTCGAAGGTCCGGGCGATCGTGTTGGTCCGCCCCTCGATCCGCCGCTCCAACTGCGTCGTGTCCCGCTGCAGCCGGTGATACCGCTCGGCCCAACGGGCGTGATCCTCACGGTCGCTGCACCCATGACACGGATGCGCCCGGATCGCCGTACGCAACTGTGCGATCTCCCGGTCGTCCGCGGCCTGCGAGCGCTGCTTGCGGGCCCGCTCCGGCGGGATGTGCCCGGCCTTGGTGCGCAGCGCGGACGCCAGGTCCCGACGGGACTGCGGGGAACGGGGGTTGAAGGACTTCGGGATCCGCATCCGGTCCAACGCCTCGACGGGCACGGGGAAGTCCATCGACGCGAGCCGCTTGACCTGCCGCTCCACCGTCAGGACCAGCGGACGCGGCCCGTCGTGCTGCTCGAACCCGCGATGGCCGTTGGACCGCCCGGCGGGCAGTCCCGGGTCCAACACCAGTGCCAGACCGGCGTACTTGCCGGTCGGGACATGGATGACGTCTCCCGGCTTGAGCTTCTCCAGCGCTACGGCGGCCTCGGCGCGCCGTAGCGCCACGCCCTGGCGGGCCAGCTCGGTCTCGCGGTCCTTGAGCTCGCGGCGCAGCCGCATGTAGTCGTCGAAGTCGCCCAGGTGGCAGGTCATGGAGTCCTTGTAGCCCTCCAGGCCCTCCTCGTTGCGCTGCACCTGCCGCGAGATCCCGACGACCGACCTGTCCGCCTGGAACTGCGCGAAGGACGTCTCCAGCAGCTCCCGCGACCGGTGCCGCCCGAACTGCTCGACGAGGTTGACCGCCATGTTGTACGACGGCTTGAAGCTGGAGCGCAGCGGGTACGTGCGCGTGCCGGCCAGTCCCGCGAGGTGCTCGGGGCTTATCCCGCGCTGCCACAGCACGACGGCGTGGCCCTCGACGTCGATGCCGCGGCGGCCGGCCCGGCCGGTCAGCTGGGTGTACTCGCCGGGGGTGATGTCGGCGTGCTGCTCGCCGTTCCACTTGACGAGCTTCTCCAACACCACCGAACGCGCGGGCATGTTGATGCCGAGCGCCAGGGTCTCCGTGGCGAACACGGCCTTGACGAGCCCGCGCAGGAACAGCTCCTCCACGACCTCCTTGAACGTCGGCAGCATGCCCGCGTGGTGGGCCGCGATGCCGCGCTCCAGGCCTTCCAGCCACTCGTAGTACCCGAGGACATGCAGGTCCTCGTTCGGGATGGACGCCGTGCGCTCCTCGACGAGGGCGCGCACCTTCTCCCGCGCCTCGTCGTCGTTGAGCCGCAGCCCGGCGTACAGACACTGCTGTACGGCGGCCTCGCAGGCGGCGCGGCTGAAGATGAACGTGATGGCGGGCAGCAGGTCCTCGTTGTCCAGCCGCTCGATGACCTCGGGGCGTCCCGGTGTCCACACCCGCGAACGCGATCTGCGCTCCCGCTCCCGGTCGGCCTCGCGCATGGCACGGCCGCGCTTGCGGTCCTGGTACGAGGGGCGCTGGGCCTCCATGCGGGCCAGGCGGGTGAGGTCGGGGTTGACGGCCTTCTTGTTGCCCTCGCCCTCCTCGAAGAGGTCGTACATCCGCCGCCCGGCGAGCACGTGCTGGAACAGCGGCACGGGCCGGTGCTCGGAGACGATCACCTCGGTGTCGCCGCGGACGGTGTCGAGCCAGTCGCCGAACTCCTCGGCGTTCGACACGGTCGCCGACAGGGAGACCAGGGTCACCGACTCGGGGAGGTGGATGATCACCTCTTCCCATACGGCGCCGCGGAAGCGGTCGGACAGGTAGTGCACCTCGTCCATGACCACGTAGCCGAGGCCGAGGAGGGTCTGCGAACCCGCGTACAGCATGTTGCGCAGCACCTCGGTGGTCATCACGACCACCGGGGCTTCGGAGTTGACGCTGTTGTCGCCGGTGAGCAGGCCGACCTTGTCCGCGCCGTAACGGCGGCACAGGTCGGCGTACTTCTGGTTCGACAGGGCCTTGATGGGGGTCGTGTAGAAGCACTTCTTGCCCTGCTGGAGGGCCAGGTGGACGGCGAACTCGCCGACGATCGTCTTGCCTGAGCCGGTGGGCGCCGCGACCAGCACGCCCTTCCCCGCTTCGAGCGCCTGGCAGGCCTCGATCTGGAAGGGGTCGAGACCGAAGTCGTACATCTCGCGGAAGTCCGCGAGCGCGGTGGCCTGCTCGGCTGCCCGCAGGCGGGCTGCCGCGTACCGCTCGGCCGGGGAGAGGTCCTCTGTCATCGTGCTTTCGAGCGTACCGGGCGCCACTGACAACAGGACGATCATTATCCGTTCCCACCGGTCCTCCACACACGGAGACCGGCCGCCCGCACTGCGGGAACGGCCGGTCTCGGCGGTGTTCGGGAGGTGATCAGGTCACGTCGTCATAGCCGTTGACCCGGTCGGAACCCGTTCCGCTCGCCTGCTCGGGCAGGGCTGCCCGGCCGGCCGAGACGGTCTCGACGTCGCCGATGTCCTCGGGGGTCAGGTCCAGGTCCGAGGCCTCGTCGTCGTCCGGTCCCTCCGCGTCGCGGCGGCGCTTGCGCCGGTCGTTGAGCAGGGAGAAGACGACAGCGGCGAAGTACAGCACCCAGATCGGCCCGGCCAGCGCCAGCATGGTCAGCGGGTCGGTGCTGGGGGTGGCGACGGCCGCGAAGACCGTGATGCCGAGGATCATGGCGCGCCACCAGCCGAGCATCCGCTTGCCGGTCAGCGCGCCCGTAAGGTTGAGCATGATCAGCAGCAGCGGCAGCTCGAAGGAGAGGCCGAAGACCAGCACCATGCGCGTGACCAGGTCGAGCAGGTCGTCGAGCGGCAGCAGGTTGTTGACATCCTTCGGCGTGAAGCCGATCAGGACCTGCGCCGTGGTGGGCAGCACCCTGTAGGCGAAGTAGGCGCCGCCGAGGAACAGCGGGACGCCGGTGCCCACGAAGGAGAGCGCGTACTTCTTCTCGTTCTTGTGCAGGCCGGGGGCGACGAAGCCCCACAGCTGGTACAGCCAGACCGGGGAGGCCAGTACGACACCGGCCATCAGGGACACCTTCAACGCCAGTGTGAACGGCGTCAGCAGACCGTTGATCGTGATCTGCGCGCACGGCTGGGACGTCTTGGACGCCCTCGACAGCTCCTCGAAGTTCTGGGAGCAGCCGACCGAGTGCAACACCGGCTTGGTGATGATGTTGACGATGTCGTTGTAGAAGAAGGCGGCCACGCAGGTCACCACGATGATGGCGAGCATCGCCTTCGCGAGCCGGTTGCGCAGCTCGCGCAGATGGTCCGCGAGGGGCATCCGCCCCTCGGGGTCCTTCTCCTTCGTGCGGGCAGACTTAGGCAACCCACGTCCTCATCTCGTGCGGCAGGCCGAGGGGGTCCCGGCCCTGCGTCAGCGCTTGGTCGTGTCCGACGGCTCGGTGACGGGACGCGCACTGGTCACGTCGCCGGGGGCCGCCTGGATGGTGCGCTGCACGGACTCGTCGGTGTTCGGCGGGCCGGCGGGGGTGGGCGTGGTGTTGCCCTCTTCCTTCATCGCCTTGGCTTCGCTCTTGAGGATGCGGGCGGACTTGCCGAGCGAGCGGGCCATGTCCGGAAGCTTCTTCGCGCCGAACAGGAGCACGATGACGACGAGGATGAGAATGATCTCGGGTGCTCCGAGCCTTCCGAACATAAGTCTTTACCTTCTCACCGAGGCGGCTGGGGTGGGGTGCTGTCCGATCGGTCGGACATCTGTCCGACCTTCGTGCTGCCAGCGATCGTAACGCTCAGGGGTAAACGTGAGGCAATCCCCGTGCGTACTCCCGGTCCGCGCTCCGGGCCTCGTTATCCGGACCGCGATCAGCAGCGTACCCGCCTCCACCGACAACGTGACAGGGCAAAGTGACGCGAAGCGCATGAGGTGCGCAACTCACACCCCGCCCATATGTGACTCACAGTGCGTCCACGGAACGCGCCGTCGACACCGCCGCCCGCTCCAGGTCCTCGGCCGCCCGGTTGATGCGGTGCGCGGCGTCCGTGACCTGGAGTCCGAGCCGCCGCGCCTCCAGGAAGACCCGGACGGCGAGCACGCCGAGCACGGCGAGACCCAGGAAACCCACTGCTACCGCGACCATCGCCCAGAACATGGGGCGAGCCTAGACCCTGCTACCCGACGGAGGTCAGCCGCAGGGTCCTGACCCCGCCGCCGGTGAGCAGCTCGACGATCCGCTCGCCCGCGGGCTTGCGAACGGCCGCACCGCAGTCGGGGCAGGTGAAGGAGTAGAAGGTCGTGCGGCTGGTGGCGCCGATGGCGAGGCGCAGAGCGCTCGCCGCCAGTTCGAAGTTGCTCCGGCAGTCCGGGCAGCCCGCTCTGAACATCACGGGGACCACGCTCTTCATCCCGGCGAACGCGGCGGCCACCGTCATCTCCGGACCACCCGGGACACCCGTCGTCGTCGACTCGCTCACAGCCCCTGCTCCTCTTTCCTTGGTCGTTCGCCTCCGGGGCGCTTTCAGCCGTTACCGAGAGGGCGACCGTGCTCACCCCTTCGGGCCTCCGCGCGCTCGCCCTCTCGGTAACGGCGCGCCCCTACGGCTCACTCCGGCCTCTCGTCAACACCGTGCACTGCGTCAACAACACCCTGCGGACCGTCGTACGCCGCCAACGCCTCGCGTGCGGCCTTGCGGGCGCTGTCGGCGAGGTCGCTCGGGGAGACGATCCGGCCGTCGCGCCCGAGCCGTAGGGCCAGGCGTCGCAGGGACGTCGGGTCGGGGGTGCGCAAGGTAATACGCAGCCCGCCGTCGGGAAGCTCATCGGCACTGTCGTGCGGGTAGTACTCGGCGACCCAGCGCCCGCCCGGACCGACCTCCACGACGACCTCGGGGTCCTCGGCGGCGGGCTGCACCAACGCCTCCGACAGGTCCCGCAGTTCGATCTCGGGCGGTGCGGACGGCTCGTCGAGGATCTTGATCTCGGCGACCCGGTCGAGGCGGAAGGTGCGACGCGCCTCGGAGCGCCGGCACCAGGCCTCCACGTACGTGTGCCCGACGCTGACCAGCCGGATGGGGTCGATCTCACGCTCGCTCAACTCGTCGCGGGCGGGCGAGTAGTAGCGGATCCACAGGCGGCGCCGCTCCGAGATCGCGCGGTCGACGTCCGCGAAGACCCCGCCCTCGGACTCGAAGGTCACCGAAAGGCGTGCGCTGGCCCCGGCCGCCTCACCGGCCGCCGCCTCCACCTTGGCGTTGGCCCGCAGCAGCGCCTGCCGGTCGCTCTCGCGCAGGCCCGGGAGGGTCGATACGGCGCGGGCCGCGACCAGGAGCGCGGTCGCCTCATCGGCGGCGAGCCGCAGCGGTTCGGCGACGTCGTCCGGGTTGTGCCACCAGATGCGGTCGCCGTCGGTGTCGATGTCGAGCAGGTCGCCGCCCCTGAAGCTGGTCCCGCACATGGGCAGCACGTCGAGGTCGGAGACCAGCTCGTCCTCGGTGATCCCGAAGGCACGGGCGACGTCCTCGACGCGTGCTCCGGGGCGCTCCTTGAGATAGGTCACCAGGGAGAGCATCCGCCGGGTCTGGTCGATGGCGTTGACGGGCCTGACCGGTTTGCCTGCCACAGTTCTCTTCCGCTCCCCCTCAGCCCTTGGCCACGGCACGCAGCCGGTCCACCACGTCGGCCCGCAGCTCGGCGGGCTCCAGGACGACCACGTCGGGCCCGAACTCCACCAGCCAGGCGTCCAGCCCGTGGCCGTACGGAATCTCCAACTCGTCCCAGCCGTCCCCGAGTTCCCGCACCGTCGCGGCTTTCGCCCGCAAGGGGTAACCGGAGCCCGTGCGCAGCCGGATCAGCGCGGTGCGGTCGGCGGTCTCCCCCGCCCAGCTCGCGACGGTCTCCCGTACGGTGACGACGTCGGGGATGTCCGCGGTGAACCGCCCGTTGCGGGAGCGCACCTTGCCGGTGATCCGGGACAGCCTGAACACGCGCTCGGCGCCCCGGTCCCGGTCCCAGCCCGCGAGGTACCAGTGACCGCGCCAGCACTCCAGCGCCCACGGCTCGACGTTGCGGGGTTCGGGGCGGGCGGCGGTGGCCTTGCGGTAGTCGAAGACGACGGGACGGCGGTCGCGGCAGGCCAGCATCAGCGGCTCGAACGACGCCTCGTGCACCGGGATGCGCGGCTCCAGGGCGCCGTGCGGCTCGTACGGGTCCAGGTCCTCGGGCATCCCGGCCGCGCGCAGCTTCTGCAGGGCGCCGCTCGCGGCGCCGGCGAGCCGGGCCTGCTGCCACACCTTGGCGGCGAGACCGAGCGCGGCGGCCTCCTCGGCGTCGAGGGTGATGGGCGGCAGGCGGTTGCTGTCGCGGCGGGCGAGATAGCCGACCTCGCCGTCCAGGTTCTCCACCGTCTCGATGACGAGCCCGAGTTCGCGCAGATCGTCCTTGTCGCGCTCGAACATCCGGTTGAAGGAGTCGTCGCTGCCCGCTTCGAGATAGGCCTCGATGGACTCGCGCAGCTCGCGCTTGCTGAGCGGCCGCCGTGTCCCGAGCAGGCACAGCGCGAGGTTCATCAGCCGCTCGGCCTTGGCAATGGCCATCGACGCCCTTCGCCTCCCTGTATGTGCTTACGAACGATGACCGTACCGCCCCGCGGATGCCTGGCAAAAGCCGAGGGCCCATGCCTTCGCAGGCATGGGCCCCAGGTGATCGGGTCCGGTCGGAACCGGTGATCAGACGGCGATGAGGTCGACCACGAAGATCAGGGTCTCGCCCGGCTTGATCGCCGGGGTCGGGCTCTGGTTGCCGTAGGCGAGGTGCGCCGGGATGGTCAGCTGGCGGCGGCCGCCGACCTTCATGCCCTGCACGCCCTTGTCCCAGCCCTTGATGACACGGCCGCCACCGAGCGGGAACTTGAACGGGGTACCGCGGTTCCAGCTGGCGTCGAACTCCTCGCCGGTGCTGAAGGCCACGCCCACGTAGTGGACGGTGACGTTCTGGCCCGCCACCGCGATCTCGCCGTCACCCTCCCAGAGATCCTTGATCTCCAGGTCGGCCGGGGCTTCGCCCTCCGGGAAGTCGATCTCGGGCTTCTCGATGCTCACGTCTCTGGCTCCTGCTATGTGTACGACAAGACAACTCGGACAGTCTCGCATCCCGGCCGGTGTCGCGCTCCGGCCAGGCCGATCCCGCAGGGGTCACATGGCGGCCAGGATGTCCACGGAGAACACCAGGGTGTCGCCCTTCTTGATGACGCCGCCGCTCGGCGGGGTGTTCCCGTAGGCCAGGTCCGCGGGCGCGACGATCATGATGCGGCTGCCGACCTTCTTGCCGGTGATGCCCTGGGCCAGGCCCTTGACGACCGACTCCATGTCCTTGATCGCGAACTGGCTCAACCGCCCCTGGGAGTACGTCGATTCGAACTCCTTGCCCGTGCTCCAGACCACGCCCTTGAACTGGCAGAGGATCGACTGGGCCTCCTTGACGACGGCTCCGTCGCTCTCCAGGACGTAGTTCGACACCAGCTTCTTCGGCGGGTCCGCCTTCGGGACGGTGACCGAGGGGGCCTTGCCGTCGGTGTTCGTGCCGACCTTGGGCAGATCGGCGTCGGACTGCGCGACGGTCGTGCCCTTGGCGGAGCTCTTGGCGTTGAAGGCGTCCTGGATGTCGATCACGAAGACCAGCGTGTCGGTGCCCTTGATGCCCGCCTGGGGGCTGCCCGCCGCGCCGTACCCCCAGGTCGGCGGAATGGCCATCTCGACGCGGCTGCCGACCTTCTTGCCCGCCAGGCCGTAGCGCCAGCCGTCGATGATGCCGCCCTGGGCGAGCTGGATGACCAACGAGGTGTTGCGGTCGTAGGAGTTGTCGAAGACCTTCGCCGTCGACCAGATCTGGCCGAGGTAGTTCACCTTGACGAAGTCGCCTTCCGCCACGGCCTTGCCGCCGCCCGCGATCACCGTCTTCACCGCGAGGTCCTTCGACGGATCGCCGCTGCCCTTGGCGACGGTCGGCTTCTCGTCGAACTTCGTGCCCGCGGTGATCGCCGGCAGCGGACCGTCAACGAGCTTCGGCGGCGGCACGGTCGAGGCCGAGGCGGACGGCGAGGGCGACGGCGACGCGCTGGCCTTGCTGGAGGAGGAATCGCTGTCACCGCACCCGGCGATCGTCACAAGTCCTGCGGGAACAGCGATGAGTACGGAGCGTCGGCGCACGGTGAAGGCCTCGTATCGGTCGATCTTGTTGATGGCGTGCGCGCAACTCTACGGCGTGGCACGGGCCCCGTACGTGAAACGTACGGGGCCCGTGTGGCGTACCGAATATGTATCCGGACGTCGGTATCCGGATGTTTTTGCCTACATTCCGGCGATCAGTTTCTCCACCCGGTCGTCCACGGAACGGAACGGGTCCTTGCACAACACCGTGCGCTGGGCCTGGTCGTTGAGCTTGAGATGGACCCAGTCGACGGTGAAGTCCCGCCGCTGTTCCTGAGCCCTGCGGATGAAGTCGCCGCGGAGCCTGGCCCGAGTGGTCTGCGGCGGAACGGACTTGCCCTCGAAGATCTTCAAGTCGTTGCAGATCCGGGCGGCTTGGCCCTTCCTCTCCAGGAGGTAGTAGAGCCCTCGGCGACGGTGGATGTCGTGGTAGGCGAGGTCGATCTGCGCCACCCGCGGGTGGGACATGGTCATGTTGTGCTTCGCCCGGTACCGCTCGATGAGCTGGTACTTCATGACCCAGTCGATCTCGGTGCCGATCCGGTCGAGGTCCTCGGCCTCGATCGCGTCGAGCGTGCGGCCCCACAGTTCCAGGACCTGCTCGACCGTGCCCGTACGGATGCCGCGGCGGTCGACGAAGTCCACGGCCTTCTCGTAGTACTCGCGCTGCACCTCGATCGCGGAGGCCTCGCGTCCGCTGGCCAGACGCACCTTGCGCCGGCCCGTGATGTCGTGGCTGACCTCGCGGATCGCCCGGATCGGGTTCTCCAGGGTCAGGTCGCGCATCACCGTGCCCGCCTCGATCATGCGCAGCACCAGGTCGGTGGCGCCGACCTTGAGCAGCATGGTCGTCTCGGACATGTTCGAGTCGCCCACAATGACGTGGAGACGGCGGTAGCGCTCGGCGTCCGCGTGCGGTTCGTCGCGCGTGTTGATGATGGGCCGGGAACGCGTCGTCGCCGAGGAGACGCCCTCCCAGATGTGTTCGGCGCGCTGGCTGACGCAGTACACGGCGCCGCGCGGAGTCTGCAGCACCTTGCCCGCGCCGCACAGAAGCTGACGCGTGACCAGGAACGGGATGAGGATGTCCGCGAGCCGGGAGAACTCGCCGTGCCGTGCCACCAGGTAGTTCTCGTGGCAGCCGTACGAGTTGCCCGCCGAGTCGGTGTTGTTCTTGAAGAGGTAGACGTCGCCCGCGATTCCCTCCTCGTGCAGGCGTCGTTCGGCGTCCACCAGGAGTCCTTCGAGAATGCGCTCGCCGGCTTTGTCGTGGGTGACCAGTTCTGTCACGTTGTCACATTCGGGGGTCGCGTATTCCGGATGTGAGCCCACGTCGAGATAGAGCCGGGCGCCGTTTCGCAGAAAGACATTGCTGCTGCGGCCCCATGACACGACACGGCGGAAGAGGTACCGAGCCACTTCGTCGGGAGACAGACGCCGCTGTCCCCTGAACGTACACGTGACGCCGTACTCGTTCTCCAGCCCGAAAATGCGGCGGTCCATGACTGAACATTACGCCCGATCGCCTGTGCTGAAACGGGGTTCGGCAGCACGGTTTGGATCATTTTCCGATGAAGCCGCAACCACCGCACCCCCGGCGGGAGCTGCGAGGACCCGCCCGGTGGCCAGCAGAACCAGCAACGACACAGCCCCCGCGACCCCCGGCACGGCGAACCCCCACAG
>NZ_JBXVPZ010000319.1:0-11413 GCF_057961495.1 Streptomyces sp. P5F9
GTGTTCGGCGATGATCCGGCCCGGGCGGGCGGACATCACCAGGACACGGTCACCCAGGACCAGCGCCTCCTCCAGGCTGTGCGTGATGAAGAGGGTGGTGGTGTGCAACGTCTGTGTGAGGTCGAGGAGTTCGTCCTGGAGGATCGTGCGGAGCTGCGCGTCCAGGGCGGCGAACGGCTCGTCCATCAGGAGGAGTTCGGGTTCTACGGCCAGTGCGCGGGCGATGGCCACCCGCTGGCGCATGCCGCCCGAGAGGGTCGCCGGGTAGGCGTGCGCGAAGTCGGCGAGGCCCAGGCGGGTCAGCCATTCGGTGGCGCGGGCGTTCGCCTCGCGGCGCGGGACACGCTGGATGTCCAGGCCGAAGCGGACGTTCGCCCTGACCGACTTCCAGTCGTAGATGCCGTAGTCCTGGAAGATCATGGCCGCCGGGCGGGGGCTCCGCGTGCGGATCTCCAGGGTGCCGGTGGTGGGGCGCAACAGGCCTGCGGCTATGCGGAGGAGGGTGGACTTTCCGCAGCCGGAGGGGCCCACCAGGCAGACGAACTCGCCTGGGGCGACGGTGAGTTCGAGAGGGCCGAGGGCGTCCACCTGGTGGGGGGTGCGGCCGAAGGCGCGGGTCAGTTGGGTGGCGTGGAGTTTTGGGTGCGGGTCTCCCACGGTTGCTCCTTGCGGAGGGCGGTACGTCTGTCTGTACGGGTGGGGGGTGCCGCACGACGATATGACGGTCCGTCAGATTCGGGAAGCCCGTACGCAGCACAAAGCCCCGGCGTCCGTGTCGCACGGATACCGGGGCCTGCGAAGGGACTTGCTACGCGCTCGCGCAGTTCGGGCACAGCCCGCGGTACGTCACCTCTACGTCCGAGACCGTGAAGCCGAAGCGCTCCGAGTCGGGGAGGTCGGCGAGGGGGTTGCCGCCGGGGTGGACGTCGCGGATCTGGCCGCACTGGGCGCAGACCAGGTGGTGGTGCGGGCGGTGCGCGTTCGGGTCGTAGCGCTTGGCCCGCTTGTCGGTGGAGACTTCGAGGACCTCGCCGAGCGAGACCAGCTCGCCCAGCGTGTTGTAGACCGTCGCCCGGGAGATCTCGGGGAGCTTGGTCACGGCGCGGGAGTGGACCTCGTCGGCGGTCAGGTGGACGTGGTCGCCGTCGAGCACTTCGGCCACGACGCGCCGCTGTGCGGTCATCCGCCATCCGCGTCCGCGCAGCCGCTCCAGAAGGTCACTCATGCCCGCCAGCTTAACAGCAGGGTGACCAGTTTCCGAATAGGTGTGACTTTGGAGGGGTGCTGGACTTGGACTCAGTCCAAGTCGAATTCGGGCTCCGGCTCCGGCCTCGGCTCCGGTCCGCTCCCGCCCGCTGTCAGGCCGGTACCTGCTGTCGCGCCGGTGCCCAGCAGCGGATGATGTCGCGGACCGAGACGATGCCGGCGGGCTCGGCGTGGTCGAGGACGATGAGGTGGCGGAAGCCGCCGTGGGCCATCGCGCCGGCCGCGTCCTCCAGGGTCCAGGCCGGGGTGGCGAAGACGACGTCGGTGGTGGTGTGGGCGTGGGCGCGCTCGGTGTCCGGGTTCTGGCCCCGGCCGAGCGAGTTGAGGATGTCGCGTTCGGTGAGGATGCCGATGCCGCCGGCGTCCGGGTCGAGGACCACGGCCGCGCCGACGTGGCGCGAGGCCATCAGGGCGGCTGCCTGGCGGAGGGTGTGCGCGGGGCCGATGGTGAGGACCACCGTGCTCATGGCGTCGCGGACCAGCGTGGACTGTGGAGTGGGTTGCGGCGTTGGGTGCAGCATGGGGTGAGGCCACCTCCTAGTGGAATCCGCGTGGTTCGCGGACCGGGGGTCCGTTAGTTACCGGATTCACAAATTCACAAGTGGGGGGACTCACAGAATTGCAGGTAAAGCACGGGTCAACAAGAGGGCGCGTGCGGCCGGTTGGGGGCGTGCGCAGGCGCCCCGCGGTGCTCAGTAGCGCATGTTGAGATACCCCAGGAACTCGTCGTGCAGGATGCCGTTCGACGCGGCCGCGTTTCCGCTGTGCGGGCCCGGGCGGCCGTCGAGGCCCGTGAAGGTGCCGCCTGCCTCGGTGACGATGATCGCGGTGGCCGCCATGTCCCAGAGGTTGAGTTCGGGTTCGGCACAGATGTCGACCGCGCCCTCGGCGACCATCATGTAGGGCCAGAAGTCGCCGTACGCGCGCGTGCGCCACACCTCGCGGGTCAGGTCGAGGAAGCCGCCCAGGCGGCCCTGGTCCTCCCAGCCGGTGAGCGAGGAGTACGCGAAGGAGGCGTCCGTCAGCTTCGAGACCTGGGAGACGCGCAGCCGGGACGCGGAGGACAGGCTGCGGCCGGTGTAGGCGCCGTGGCCCTTCGCGGCCCACCAGCGGCGGCCGAGCGCGGGCGCGGAGACCAGGCCGACGACCGGCTGGAAGCCGCCCTCAGCCGCCTCCATCAGGGAGATCAGCGTGGCCCAGACCGGGACGCCGCGTACGTAGTTCTTGGTGCCGTCGATCGGGTCGATCACCCAGCGGCGCGGGCCGGTGCCCTCGCTGCCGTACTCCTCGCCGATGACCGCGTCGCGCGGGCGTGCGCGCTGCAGATGACCGCGGATGACTTCCTCGGCCGCCTTGTCCGCCTCGGTGACCGGAGTCATGTCCGGCTTGGTCTCGACCTTGAGATCGAGCGCCTTGAACCGCGCGGTCGTCGCGGCGTCGGCGGCGTCCGCGAGGACGTGGGCGAGGCGCAGGTCATCGTGATAGTCGGCCATGCGTGAACCGTATCTTCAGGGGTCGCGCCGGGGCTACAGGGTCCGGTGGGCGAAACGGGAGGTGGGGGAGCCCCGACGGTTTCCCGGGGATCCCTGGGGAGGCCATCAAGGGGGAACCCCCGCCCCAACTCCCGCGCGCAATGGCCGAAGTGCGCCCCCCGGCACCGCCGCGAACCCTTGACAGTGCTCCCGTGCGCGTCAAATCTGGGCGCAGAGCCGCTCGCCCCCGGGAGGCGAATGATGCCTGCAGCGCGGGAATCCCTGCTGGACGCCGCCTATACGGCGCTGGCGCGCCGGCCGTGGTCCACCGTACGGATGGTGGACGTGGCCGCGGCCGCCGGAGTGTCCCGGCAGACGCTGTACAACGAGTTCGGCAGCAAGGAGGGGCTCGCGCGGGCGCTGATCAGAAGGGAGGCCGACGGCTATCTCGTCGGTGTCGAGCGGGCGCTCGGGAGTCACAGCGACGCCCGCGAGCGGCTGACCGCGACCGCCGAGTGGACCACGTCGGCGGCCCGCGAGAACGCGCTGGTACGGGCGATGCTCACCGGCTGCTGGAGCGAACGGCTGCCCTCGCCGACCCTGTCCGCGGTGCCGTCCTCCTCCGCCGTACCGGCACAGCGCCGGGCCGACGGGCCGCTGCCCTCACCCGGAGACTTCGTGGCCGTCGTCCGCGACCGTGCCGTGGCGGCGCTCGCCGGACCCGGGGCGGCCAAGCCGGACACCGCCGACCTGGCCCGGTCCTGCGAACTCGTCGTACGGCTGGCCCTGTCCTGCGTGGCCGCACCGCCGGGGGAGGGCGGGGTCGGTGAACTGGTGCGCGGCGCGCTGACGCCGACCCACCGGATTCTGGGCGTCTGACGGACCTGCCTAGTGCGCGGAGCCCGACAGTTGGAGTCCGATCACTCCGACGATGACGAAGCTGATCGACACGAGCTTCAGCGTCGACACCAGGTCGCCCAGGAAGGCCATCCCGTAGATCGCGGTGCCGGCCGCGCCGATGCCCGTCCACACGGCGTACGCGGGGCCCACGTCGAGTTTCTTCAGGGAGAGGGTGAGCAGGCCGAAGCTCCCCAGGGCGAAGGAGCAGAAGGCGACCGTCGGCCACAGGCGCGTGAAGCCGTGGGACAGCTTCAGGCACACGGCGAACCCGGTCTCCAGAATTCCGGCCACGACAACCAGCAGCCACGCCATTGTGCTGTCCTCCCGTTTGTCCGGCTCGGTGCGATTATGCACTTACCGAACTTGAGTCCCCACAAACACGCGGTGGTCAGGCGGCGATCAGTCGCCCTCGGTTCGCTCACGGGTCGCCAGCAGCCGCCGTAGCGAATAGAGCCGCTGCGGGTCCGCGTGGCCGTCGGCCACCCACTGGTCCAGGGCGCAGTCCGGCTCGTCGTGGCTGCACGCGCGCGGGCAGTCGGCCGTGCCCGGCTCCAGGTCGGGGAACGCCTTGATGACCCGGGACGGGTCCACGTGGTGCAGGCCGAAGGAACGGACACCCGGGGTGTCGACGACCCAGCCGGAGTCGTCGGGCAGCGGGATCATGCGCGCCGAGGTCGTGGTGTGCCGGCCGCGGCCGGTGACGGCGTTGACGATGCCGGTGCTGCGCCGCCGCTCCAGCGAGACCAGTGCGTTGACGAGGGTCGTCTTGCCGACACCGGAGTGGCCGACGAACGCCGTGATCTTGCCGTCCAGTTGCTTGCGGACCCGCTCCACCGCGGTGCCGTTCTCCAGCTCCTCGCGGCTCGTGACGACGTAGGGGACGCCCAACGCGCCGTACATCTCCAGGAGTTGGTCGGGGGACGCCAGGTCCGACTTGGTCAGGACGAGCAGCGGGTCGAGGCCGCCGTCGTAGGCCGCGACCAGGCAGCGGTCGATGAGGCGGGGGCGCGGCTCGGGGTCGGCGAGGGCGGTGACGATGGCGAGCTGGTCGGCGTTGGCGACGACCACGCGCTCGTACGGGTCGTCGTCGTCGGCCGTGCGGCGCAGCACGGAGGTGCGCGGCTCGATGCGGATGATGCGGGCGAGGGTGTCCTTGTCGCCGGAGAGGTCGCCGATGATGCCGACGCGGTCACCGACCACCGCCGCCTTCCGGCCCAGTTCGCGGGCCTTGACCGCCATCACGACCCGGTCCTCGACCAGGCAGGTCAGCCGGCCCCGGTCGACGGTGACGACCATGCCCTCGACCGCCTCCTCGTGCTTGGGGCGGATGTTCGTGCGCGGCCGGTTGCCCTTGCGGTTCGGGCGCTGGCGGATGTCGTCCTCGTCGGTGTTCTTGCCGTAGCGACGCATGGCGTGTGTCCCCTACGCCCCGTCGCTCCCGAGCATCCCGGTCCACAGGTCGGGGAAGTCCGGAAGGGTCTTCGCGGTCGTCGCCACGTTCTCGATCTGCACGCCCTCGACCGCGAGGCCGATGATCGCGCCCGCGGTGGCCATGCGGTGGTCCTCGTACGTGTGGAAGATCCCGCCGTGCAGCCGGCGGGGGCGGATGTGCAGACCGTCGGCGGTCTCGGTCACGTCACCGCCCAGCTCGTTGATCTCCTTCGTGAGCGCGGCCAGCCGGTCGGTCTCGTGCAGCCGCAGATGCGCTACGCCCCGCAGGGTCGACGGCGAGTCCGCGAGGGCCGCCACGGCCGCGATGCCGGGGGTCAGCTCGCCGACCTCGCCCAGGTCCACGTCGATGCCGTGGATCGCACCCGAACCGGTGAACTCCAGCCCGTACTCGGTCAGTTCGCAGGAACCGCCCATCTCGGTGAAGATCTGCCGCAGGCGGTCACCGGGCTGGGTCGTCCGCGCCGGCCAGTCCGGTACGACGACCTTGCCGCCGGCGACCAGCGCCGCCGCGAGGAACGGCTGGGCGTTCGACAGATCCGGCTCCACGGTCAGGTCCCGGCCGAGCAGCGCGCCCGGGGTCACCCGCCAGACGTTGGGCTCGCCGCCCGACTCCGGGGTGTCCACCTGGGCGCCGACCGCGCGCAGCATGTCGACCGTCATCCGGATGTGCGGCATCGAGGGGAGCGAGGAGCCGATGTGGCGGACCTCGACGCCCTGGTTGAAACGCGGGCCGGAGAGGAGCAGGGCGGACACGAACTGCGACGACGAGGACGCGTCGATCTCCACCGGGCCGCCGTCCAGCGCGCCTCCGCCGTGCACCGTCAGCGGCAGCGCGCCCCGGCCGTCGTCGTCGATCCGGGCGCCGAGGACGCGGAGGGCGTCGATCACGCCGTGCAGGGGGCGTTCGTACGAGCGCGGGTCGCCGTCGAAGCGGATGGGGCCGTCGGCCAGGGCGGCGACGGGGGGGAGGAAGCGCATGACGGTGCCCGCATTGCCGACGTCCACGGTGGCCGGGCCGTGCAGGCCCGAGGGGATGACCCGCCAGAACTCGCCGGAGCCCTTTTCCGTGCCTACGCCCTCCTCGATGCCTACGCCCATCGCGCGGAGGGCGGCTGCCATGAGGAGGGTGTCGCGGGAGCGGAGGGGGCGGCGCAGCCAGCCCGGTTCGCTGGCGAGGGCGGCGAGGATGAGGGCGCGGTTGGTTACCGACTTGGACCCGGGGACGTGGACCGTCGCGTCGACGGCTCCGCGCGCGTGGGGGGCGGGCCAGAGGGCGGTTTGTGAGTCGTTCGGGGCCATGGCCCCACTGTATAAGTAGGCCGTCTGTCGAGTGCCGCGCCGTCGTGGCTGGTCGCGCCCACGCGGCGGAGCCGCAAATAGATACAGCCCCGCGCCCCTAGTGACTTGCCCCTTCGGGGCTTGTCACAATTCCAACAACCACCTGCCGCCGCCTATCAGTGAGCACAGGGACACCAGGTGGAAGAGGAACAACCACAAGCCCGCCGGTACGTGTGTCAGTCGCGCCAACTGGTCCGCGTCCGAGTCTCCCGCGCCGCCCCTCGACCTCTTCGCCTGCAACTCGAATGCGGGACGGACTCCCCCCAGCAGCAAGAACCACACCACCGCGTACGCGAAGGCCGCCTGCACCTGAGGGCCCGTCAGCCAGGACACGAGCAGGAAGGCTGCGCCGCTGAGGATAACCGTGAGGGCGCCGTAGGCATTGCGGATCATGACCAGCATGGCTATCAGGAGGAGGGTCGACAGCCACAGGAGGAGGGTGATGTGGCCGGCGCCCAGGAGGGCCGCGCCGCCCAGGCCCAGGAGCGGGGGAGCGGTGTAGCCGGCGGCCGCCGTGAGGATCATGCCCAGGCCGTGCGGCTTGCCTCGGCTGACCGTGAGGCCGCTGGTGTCGGAGTGGAGGCGGATGCCGGTGAGGGTGCGGCCGGTGAGCAGGGCCACCAGGCCGTGGCCGCCCTCGTGGGCGATGGTGATGGCGTTGCGGGAGAGGCGCCACACGTTGTGCGGGACGACCACGGCCAGCGCGGCCACCATGGTGGCGATCACCACCCACAGATCCGGGTCGGGCTGGCTGCCGAAGACCTCGTCCCAGAGGGTGGGTATCGAGGCGATTGCGGTGCTGTCCATTGGTGGCGGAGGCTCCCGTGGGTGTCGTCGAATCTGGCAGTCTGGCACGTATGTGCGGACGGTATGCAGCGAGTCGTGGGCCCGAGGATCTCGCAGGAGTCTTTGAGATCGAGAAGTGGGAGCCCGAGGAGGCTTTGGCCCCCGACTACAACGTGGCCCCGACCAAAGAGGTGTACGCAGTCCTCGACCGTCCACTTAAGGACGCGGACAGCCCGAAGCCGGTTCGCCAGCTGCGCAAGCTCAAGTGGGGGCTCGTGCCGAGCTGGTCGAAGACGCCCGAGGGCGGTGCCCGGATGATCAACGCGCGTGCCGAGACTGTGCACGAGAAGCCTTCGTACCGTCGCGCCTTCGCCGCCCGGCGCTGCATCGTCCCCGCCGACGGCTACTACGAGTGGGTCACCGCCAAGGACGAGCGGGAGCTGGAGGTCGAGGGAAAGAAGAAGCGGCAGCGCAAGCAGCCGTACTTCGTGCTGCCCGCCGACGGGTCGGTCTTCGCGATGGCCGGGCTGTACGAGTTCTGGCGGGACCGGACCCTGCCCGACGACCATCCGCTGGCCTGGTGGGCCACCTGCTCGGTGATCACCACCGAGGCGGAGACGACCCCGTTGGCGGTCGCGCCGGAAGAGGGGCCGCACGCGCTGGCCGACATCCATCCCCGGATGCCGCTGATGCTCACCCCGGACCGCTGGGACTCCTGGCTCGACCCGTCCCGCACCGACCCGGACGACCTGCGCGAACTGCTCGCGCCGCCGCCCGCCGGGCTGATGCGCGCGTACCCGGTGTCCACGGCCGTCAGCAACGTCCGCAACAACGGGCCGGAGCTGCTGAAGGAGCTGGAGGGGCCCGAGGAGGGCACACTCTTCTGATGTGAGCGAGATCATTTCCATCGAGAGCATCGAGACGATCGAGACCGACGCGGGGACCGCCCGCATCACCTGGCACACGGCCAAGAAGGCGCGGCTCGTCCTCGCTGTCAGTCACGGTGCCGGGGGTGGCATCGAGGCGCGGGATCTGCGGGCCCTCGCCGCCGTGCTTCCCGGGCACGGGGTGAGCGTGGCGCTGGTCGAGCAGCCCTGGCGGGTCGCCGGGAAGAAGGTGGCGCCCGCGCCCAAGACGCTCGACGTGGGGTGGCGGGGGATCTGGGCGGCCGTAGCGAAGCCGGGGCTGCCGGTGATCTCCGGGGGCCGTAGCGCCGGAGCCCGCGTGGCCTGTCGTACGGCTACGGAGCTGGGCGCGGCCGCCGTCCTCGCCCTGAGTTTTCCGCTGCATCCGCCGGGCAGGCCCGAGAAATCGCGGGCCGCCGAACTGCTCGGGGCCGGGGTGCCCACGCTCGTCGTACAGGGCGGGAACGACCCCTTCGGAAAACCGGCGGAGTTCCCGGAGGGAGACTTCGGGCTGGCCGAGGTGCCGTACGGCGATCATGGCTTCGCGGTGCCCAAGCGGGCGGAGATCGGGCAGGACGAGGCCCTGGAGATCATCACGGGACGCGTGGTGGAGTGGACTCGAACACTTGGGTAAGGGGCGGGAATGCCGGGGCCCCTACCACTGTTGAGGCGGACATAGAGAGTCGTAGAAAGGAAGTCCGCCGCATGGGTTCGACCTTCTGCCCGTCCCGTAGCAGCCGCTCCGACCTGGACTGGTCTGTGCTGCACGCGACCAAGGCCACGCCTATTGGGGCGGCGGGCGGACCGGATCGTCGTCTATCCTCCGATTCTGGTGGCATCGGCTTCGGTGCCACCCGGAATCTTGAGGAGGTGGGTCCGGTTCCCGGTACCGACGCAGGGACCGAACACGGCCAGGCGGAGCAGCCCGAGGGCCAGGGCACGAGCGAGGTCACAGCGGAATCGACGTCGGAGCGCAGTGCGCGCTTCGAGCGGGACGCGCTCGAATTCCTCGACCAGATGTACTCGGCCGCGCTGCGCATGACCCGAAACCCGGCCGACGCCGAGGACCTGGTGCAGGAGACGTACGCGAAGGCGTACGCGTCCTTCCACCAGTTCCGTGAGGGCACCAACCTCAAGGCGTGGCTGTACCGGATTCTCACCAACACGTTCATCAACTCGTACCGCAAGAAGCAGCGTGAACCCCAGCGCTCCGCGGCCGAGGAGATCGAGGACTGGCAGCTCGCGCGCGCCGAGTCGCACATGTCGACCGGTCTGCGCTCCGCCGAGTCGCAGGCGCTCGACCACCTGCCCGACTCGGACGTGAAGGAAGCGCTCCAGGCGATCCCCGAGGAATTCCGCATCGCCGTCTATCTCGCGGACGTCGAGGGCTTTGCGTACAAGGAGATCGCGGACATCATGGGGACACCCATCGGTACGGTGATGTCCCGGCTGCACCGCGGCCGTCGTCAACTGCGCGGCATGCTTGAGGACTACGCGCGTGACCGCGGCCTGGTCCCGGCCGGCGCCGGAGAGTCGAACGAAGCGAAAGGCTCGGGCTCATGAGCTGCGGAGAGCCGCACGAAACGGACTGCAGTGAGGTCCTCGACCATCTCTACGAGTTCCTCGACAGCGAGATGCCGGACGTGGACCGCGCCAAGTTCAAGCAGCACTTCACGGAGTGCTCGCCGTGCCTGGAGAAGTACGGGCTCGAAGAGGCCGTGAAGAAGCTGGTCAAGCGGTGCTGCGGTCAGGACGACGTGCCGACCGACCTGCGGGCCAAGGTCCTCGGGCGGCTCGATCTGATCCGTTCCGGGCAGACCGTGCCCGAGCACGACCTGACGGCCGCTCCCCAGGAGTCCTGACCTCGGTCCTGCCGTGAGGCTCGGTCCGCTGACCGTTTCCTGAACGGGCGATCGTCACTCGAACGTGCTAATTCGCGGGTGATACGCCCGCGGCCCTCCCCCGCCCGCCCTAGGCTCCTCGGCCTGGACAGGCATGGTCGGGGGAAGGGCGTCAGCCATGGAGGCGACACCGGCACGGGCACGTGCGTACGTCGTCTGTGTCGTCGCCGGCGCCCTGTGGTGTCTGCTCCCGCTGCCGACCGTCCACGCACCCTGGTGGGCGGTCGTGCTGCTGGCCGCGCTGTACGCCGGCTGCGAGCAGGTCGCCCGGCGCCGCTTCGCGGGCACCTTCTACCCGGTGCTGCTCGCCGCGGCCTTCCTCCTCCCACCCCCCGCCGCCGCGCTCGTACCGCTGCCGGGGGCGCTGTTCTCCCGCGTCGAGCAGGGTTCGCCCTGGCTGCGGCGGAGCTGGCGGGCCGCGCA
Source organism: Streptomyces sp. P5F9 (assembly GCF_057961495.1). Lineage (NCBI taxonomy): Bacteria > Bacillati > Actinomycetota > Actinomycetes > Kitasatosporales > Streptomycetaceae > Streptomyces > Streptomyces sp. P5F9. The sequence continues at coordinate 10,444 of NZ_JBXVPZ010000319.1, forward strand.
GCTCGCGCTGGGGGTGTGGGCGGCGGCACGTGTGCACTGGGCGCTGGGCGGGCGGAACGCCGTCGTCGCGTCCGACTTCCCGTACGCGCTGGTGCCCGCCCTGGCCGCCGTTCTCGCCTTCTGCCTGGTCCTGACCGTGCTCAACGGCGGGATTCTCGCGCTGGCCGAGCGGATGCCCGTACGACGGGCCTGGCGAGGGCTGTTCCTACGGTCCCTGGCGCCCATCGGCGTGCACGGGCTCGCCGGGCTGATGATGGCCGTCCTGTGGCGCAGTCCCTACGGCCCCGTCGCCGCGCTGCTCGTGCTGCTGCCGATGGGGGTGTCCTGGTGGGTGTTCGCCCAGTACCACCAGGAACGCGCCGCCCATCAGGCCACCATCCGCGCTCTCGTCCAGGCCGTCGACATCAAGGACGGGTACACCCGCGGGCACAGTGAGCGGGTCGGGCAGGCGTCGATGATGATCGCGCGCGAGCTCGGCATGGACGACTCACGGGTGGAAGTGCTGCGCTTCGCCGGGATCCTGCACGACGTCGGGAAGCTGGGCGTCCCCACGCGCTTGCTGCGCAAGGACGGGCCGCTGACTCCCGAGGAGCGGCGGGTCATCGAACTGCATCCCGAGTACGGGCACGAGATGGTGCGGGGCATTGGTTTCCTGGGGGAGGCCCGTGCGGCTGTCCTGCACCATCACGAACGGCTGGACGGGAGCGGCTATCCGTACGGGCTGTTGGGGAGTCAGATCCCGGAGTCCGCGCGGGTCGTCGCCGTTGCCGACGCCTTCGACGCGATGACCTCCACCCGGTCCTACCGTCGGGCTCGGCCGGTGTCCGCCGCGCTGGAGGAGCTGTCGCGCTGTGCCGGTACGCAGTTCGACCCGTTGATGGTGCGGGCGTTGGTGCGGGCGCTGGGGCGGTGTGGGTGGCGTCCTTCCGTGACTGCTGACGAGGTCCAGTCGTCCATCGTTTTCCCACCC
>NZ_JBXVPZ010000320.1:0-11344 GCF_057961495.1 Streptomyces sp. P5F9
GTCCTCCTCCTGATCGCCGCGGTCACGGGGAGACCTCCGGGGTGGCGGGCAGCACAGAGCACTTGCCGACCAGACTTCCCGGCGCACCTTGTCGCGTCCTTGACGCTTTACTTAGCTTACCTAAGGTGCGGCGGAATGGGTCCTGCGGATCTCACGGTATGCGCGAAAGGGGCGCCCGGCACGTTCGCCGCCGGGCGCCCCTCGTCGTCGTATGAGCAGGCCAGCGCTCTGCTTTGGTCAGTCCTCGCTGGGCGCGGCCGGGAGCTTGTCCTGGATCAGGGTCATGACGGTGGAGTCGGTCAGGGTCGTGACGTCTCCGAGCTGCCTGTTCTCCGCCACGTCCCGCAGCAGGCGGCGCATGATCTTGCCGGAGCGGGTCTTCGGCAGCTCGGCCACCGGGAGGATCCGCTTGGGCTTGGCGATCGGGCCCAGCACGCTGCCGACGTGGTTGCGCAGGTCGGCTACGAGGTTCTCGTCCTCGGCGTTCGCCGTGCCGCGCAGGATGACGAAGGCGACGATCGCCTGCCCGGTCGTCTCGTCCGCCGCGCCCACCACGGCCGCCTCGGCGACGGCGGGGTGGGAGACGAGCGCGGACTCGACCTCGGTGGTGGAGATGTTGTGCCCGGACACGAGCATCACGTCGTCCACGCGGCCGAGCAGCCAGATGTCGCCGTCGTCGTCCTTCTTCGCGCCGTCACCGGCGAAGTACCTGCCCGGGAACCGCGACCAGTACGTGTCGAGGAACCGCTGGTCGTCGCCCCAGATCGTGCGCAGCATCGACGGCCACGGCTCGGTGAGGACGAGGTAACCGCCGCCGCCGTTCGGGACCTCGTTCGCCTCGTCGTCGACGACCGTCGCGGAGATGCCGGGCAGCGGCGTCTGCGCGGAACCGGGCTTGGTCGCGGTCACGCCCGGCAGCGGCGAGATCATCATCGCGCCGGTCTCGGTCTGCCACCACGTGTCCACGATCGGCGTCTTGTCGGCGCCGATGTGCTTGCGGTACCAGATCCACGCCTCGGGGTTGATCGGCTCGCCGACCGAGCCCAGGATGCGCAGGCTGCTGAGATCGAACTTCGCGGGGATGTCGTCGCCCCACTTCATGAACGTACGGATCGCGGTGGGCGCCGTGTACAGGATCGTCACCCCGTACTTCTGGACGATCTCCCAGAAGCGGCCCTGGTGCGGGGTGTCCGGGGTGCCCTCGTACATGACCTGGGTCGCGCCGTTCGCGAGCGGGCCGTAGACGATGTACGAGTGCCCGGTGACCCAGCCGACGTCGGCCGTGCACCAGTAGACGTCGGTCTCCGGCTTGAGGTCGAACACGGCGTGGTGGGTGTACGCGGCCTGGGTGAGGTAGCCGCCGGAGGTGTGCAGGATGCCCTTGGGCTTACCCGTAGTACCGGAGGTGTAGAGGATGAACAGCGGCTGCTCCGCCTCGAACGCCTCGGGCGTGTGCTCCGCCGACTGCCGTTCGACGATCTCGTGCCACCACACGTCCCGCTCGTCGTTCCACGCGACGTCCTGGCCCGTACGGCGGACCACGAGTACGTGCTCGACGCCGCTGTCCGCGCGGTCGACTGCGTCGTCCACGGCCGGCTTGAGGGCGGAGGGCTTGCCGCGCCGCCAGCCGCCGTCCGTGGTGATGACGACCTTGGCGTCCGCGTCCTGGATACGGGTCGCGAGCGCGTCCGCCGAGAAACCGCCGAACACCACCGAGTGCGCGGCGCCGATGCGCGCGCAGGCCAGCATCGCGACCGCGGTCTCCGGGATCATCGGCATGTAGACGGCGACCCGGTCGCCCTTCTGAACTCCCAGCTCCAGCAGGGCGTTCGCGGCCTTGGAGACCTCGTCCTTCAGCTCCGCGTAGGTGATCGCACGGCTGTCGCCGGGCTCGCCCTCGAAGTGGATGGCGACGCGATCGCCGTTGCCCGCCTCGACATGCCGGTCCACGCAGTTGTACGCGACGTTGAGCGTGCCGTCCTTGAACCACTTGGCGAACGGCGGGTTCGACCAGTCCAGCGTCTCGCTCGGCTCCTTCGCCCAGCTCAGGCGGCGGGCCTGCGCGGCCCAGAAGCCGAGCCGGTCAGCCTTGGCCTGCTCATACGCCTCCGCCGTGACATTGGCGTTCGCCGCCAGGTCGGCGGGGGGTGCGAACCTGCGCTCCTCGCGCAACAGGTTGGCCAGGCTTTCGTTGCTCACGGCATCTGCCTTTCCCAGGGTGTCCGTTGTGTCCCGGGCCAGCTCATCAGACCCGGGGGTCCGATGACAAGGGTCGCCGAAATATTGGTTTAGACCTGTCATCGGACCTGCGGGCAGAGACGTGTGGCGAGGGTCTTTCGTACCCACGGACGCCGGGTGAACAAGGTTCAGGCCGACATGTCCGCCACCCCCACACCGTCGAACAACTGGTCTCCGTCCACCCCGGTCAGCAAGTACGCCTGAGCCTCACCGACATGGAAATACATCCCGTGCAGCTCCAACGCCCCCTCCCGCAACGCCCGTGCCACCGACTCGTGCCCCCGCAGATGCTCCAACTGCTGCACCACATTGGTCAGACACAACTGCTCTACGGCGTCGGCGGGCGCCCTTCCGGCCAGCCGCGCCCAGGGCCGGCCGTCGTCGGCCATCCGCTCCAGGCTCGGCAGGCCGTGCCGCAGCCACCGCTTGAGCGGCGTCCGGGCGCCCCCGGGCTCGGAGTTGAGCAGCGCCTGCATGGCCCCGCACCCGGAGTGCCCGCACACCGTGATCGATCTCACGCGCAGCACATCCACCGCGTACTCGATCGCGGCGGCCACCGAGTCGTCCCCGCTCTCCTCGCCCGGCGGCGGTACGAGGTTGCCCACGTTCCGCACGACGAACAGGTCGCCGGGACCACTGGAGGTGATCATCGACGTCACCAGCCGCGAGTCGGCACAGGTCAGGAAGAGCTGCGAAGGCCGCTGCCCTTCCCTGGCCAGCCGGGCCAGCTCGCCTCGCACGAGCGGGGCGGTGTTGCGCTGGAACGCGCTGATGCCACGGGCCAGTTGGTGACCGCCGGGGCCGGGGCCGGTGTCCTTGCCGACGCCGGGGTGGGCGTCCGTGCCGGTGCCGCTCGCGGTGGCGGGGTCCGGTGCGGGACGGTCGGTTGATTCGGTGGCGGGGTCGTTCAGGGGCGCGGACCGTGAGGGCTCGCACTGGTGGTTGCGCCAGGGCGTCCAGGGGTGGCAGCGGCAGGCGGTGGACGCGGTGGACGCGGTCGCGGTGTCGGCCGGTGTTGTTTCACCCTCGGTGCGGCCCGGCTCGGTGTCGCGAACTCCCGTACGCCGCCCGGTCAGTTCGGCGGTGCCTCCGCGCGCGGTGTGCGCGTTCTGCCAGTCCTGCAGTGACTCGTACGCCGCGTGGTCCATGAACGAACCGTCCAACTCCACGACGACGTGGGAGCCTTGGGGTACGAGATGCAGGGTGCGGCTGAGCCGCGGCACCGCGAGGAACGTCAACTGACCTCGGACGTGTACGTAATGGACTCCTTCCTTCTCGTCGTGCGTGATGCGGGTGTGGGCAAGGCGGTTGAGGGCGACGGCGACGGCCACGGTGACCCCGAGGAGCACGCCCTCCAGGACACCGAGGAAGACCACGCCGGAGGTGGTGACGGCGTAGACCAGCACTTCGCGGTGGCGGGCCACCGTGCGGATGTGGTGCAGGGACACCATCTGGATGCCGACGGCCATCACGAGTGCGGCGAGCGAGGCGAGCGGGATCAGCTCCAGCACCGGGACCATCAGCAGCGCGGCTACCACTACGAGAACGCCGTGCAGCATCGTGGAGTTCCGGCTCACGGCACCGGCTTGCACATTCGCCGAACTCCGTACGGCCACGCCCGCGACGGGCAGTCCGCCGAGCGCGCCGGAGACGATGTTGGCGGCGCCCTGGCCCAGCAGTTCGCGGTTCAGGTCGGAGCGGCCGACGCGGGCGGAGAGCCCGGGCTGCCCGGCGACCAGCTTGTCCACGGCGACGGCGCCGAGGAGCGACTGCACGCTGCACACCAGCGTGGTGGTGAGCACGGCGGCGGCGATCCCGAGCACCGGGCCCTCGGGAAGTCCGGCCAGCGCGTGGCTGCTCCAGGACGGCAGGTCGACCTTGGCCAGGCTCAGCCCGGTGAGGGAGGCGGTGAGGGTGGCTCCGGCGACGGCGACGAGCGCGGCCGGGATCTTGCGCATCAGGTGGCCCAGCCGGCCGGGGACACGCGGCCACAGAAGCAGAAGGGCCAGTGTCAGCACGCTCATCGCCACGGCGGCGGGGTGCAGGTCCGCCAACTGGGCAGGCAGCGCGCGGAGGTTGGCGAGGACCGAGCTCTGCGGGGTGCCGCCGAGCACGATGTGCAGCTGGGCGACGGCGATGGTGACACCGATGCCGGCGAGCATGCCGTGCACGATCGCGGGGCTGACGGCGAGCGCTGTGCGGGCCACGCGCACGCAGCCCAGGGCGAGTTGGGCGAGACCGGCGAGGACGGTGATCGCGCAGGTCGTACGCCATCCGTAACGGTGGATCAGGTCGGCGGTGACCACGGTGAGTCCGGCGGCCGGGCCGCTGACCTGGAGGGGACAGCCGCCGAGCAGACCGGCGACCAGGCCGCCCGCGGCGGCGGCGACCAGGCCGGCCTGGAGGGGCGCGCCGGTGGCGAGGGCGATGCCGAGGGACAGGGGGAGGGCGATCAGGAAGACCGCGATGGAGGCCGACACATCGGCGCCCGCGCCCCGCCGCTTCCGTCTCGCGGGCGGCGGTGGGCTGTGGGGTGGGTGGACGCACTTCGTCCGATTCGCGTTCGCATTCGAGTCTGTGGCGCGGGTGGGTACGCAGGCTGACATGTCTTCCCGTCTCCTCCGGGGCAGCGCGGTCGCGGAACTGGTGGTCCCCGTCGATGGCGGGGGTCGGTCGCGGCCGTGGGTCACGGCGTGCAGCGGCGGGATATCTCAACGCTCGGTAAATGGATCGTAATGCAGAGTAAAGGTCAAGCATAGACTTTGCGGGCGAATGGGCTAATAAGTCACCGCAGAGAGTGAAGTGGAAATTTCATCGGCTTGTCGTACTAATCCCACCTTCGGCCCCGTGCGACCTTGGCGGCGCTGCCGGGATTCCCGGTACATCGCCAGAAAACGCCCTGATCGGCGTCGGTCCGAACGAAGGAAGAAGGTGGGCGGACATGGCCGCCACCCAGAGGATCACCGCGGGCGCCGTGATCGCCGCGGCCTGTGCCGCGTCGCTCGCCGGTTGCGCGATCGGTGACAACGGTTCCCCGCACGGAGCGCACGGTCCGCACAAGGCGGCGCCCGCCCCGGCACCCAAGAGCGGAGTCCGCCTGATCGGGGACGGCTCGACGTCGTACACCGGGGCGCAGCCGCATCTGCCCAGACCTGAACGGCTCAAGCCCGGCCAGAAGCCCCCGCAGTTCGTGGTCTTCTCCTTCGACGGCGCCGGCGAGGACAGCCAGAAGCTGTTCTCCCACTTCCGCAAGGTCTCCAAGGCCAACCACGCGAACATGACGTACTTCCTCAGCGGCGTGTACGTGCTGCCGGAGGACAAGCGCGACCTCTACAAGCCCCCGGAGCACTCGCCGGGCAGCTCGGACATCGGCTTCAACGACGAGCAGGGCATCGCCGACACCGTGAAGCAGCTGCGCCTGGCGTGGCTGGAGGGCAACGAGATCGGCACCCACTTCAACGGTCACTTCTGCGGCAAGAACGGCGGGGTCGGCGAGTGGTCGGTCGCCGAGTGGAAGAGCGAGATCGCCCAGGCGAAGCAGTTCGTGAAGACCTGGAAGACCAACTCCGGGATGAAGAAGGCGTCTTCGCTGCCCTTCGACTACGACAAGGAACTCGTCGGCGCCCGCACGCCCTGCCTGGAGGGCCAGGCCAACTTCATGAAGGCGGCGAGCCAGCTGGGCTTCCGCTACGACACCAGCGGGGTCAACGACCAGATCTGGCCCAAGAAGAAGGAGGGGCTGTGGGACCTGTCCATGCAGCTCGTCCCCTTCCCCGGCCACTCCTACGAGCAGCTGACCATGGACTACAACTTCATGGTCAACCAGTCCGGCACGCAGACCCAGGGCGACCCCGACAAGTTCGACCAGTGGGGCGACGAGATGCGTGACGGCCTGCTCAAGGGCTTCGACCGGGCCTACGACGGCAACCGCGCGCCCCTGGTCATCGGCAACCACTTCGAGTCCTGGAACGGCGGCACCTACATGCGTGCCCTGGATGAGGTCATCGAGAAGGTCTGCAACAAGCCCGAGACGCGCTGTGTCTCCTTCCGGCAGCTGGCCGACTGGCTGGACGCCCAGGACCCGCAGACCCTGGCCAAGCTGCGCGGCCTGAACGTCGGCGAGGCACCGAAGGCGGGCTGGACGTCCTTCCTGACCGGCCGCCCCGCGCCGGCCCCGAAGGGCGTCCCCGGGGCGCCGGCGGTCAAGCGGTAAGCACCAACGGTCAGGCGGTAAGCGGTAGTTGGGAGAGGGCGCGCCTCACGCATTGCTTCACGCGGAGGCGGTGACACTCTCGTCGAGCACGAACCCGGGGTCGACCTGCGCCGCCAGGTCGGCCCCTGTGCGCTCATTGCCCCAGCTCTGCGCGTTCTTCAGGTGGAAGTGCACCGTCTGGCGCGTGTAGCGCTCCCAGTCACGCAGTTCGTACGTCGCGTCGGCGGCGATCTCCAGCAGGCGCAGGGCGTGGCGGTTGGCGTCCTCCAGGAGCTCGAACCGGGGCGGCCGGCCCTTCTCCATGGCACGCACCCAGTCCGAGTGCCCCACCGTCACGAGCAGGTCGTCCCCGACCTCGGCGCGGAGGAAGTCGAGGTCGTCCTGGTCCCGCACCTTGTTGCCGACGACCTTCAGGACGACCCCGAAGTCGCGGGCGTACTCCTTGTACTGGCGATAGACGGAGACCCCCTTCCGGGTCGGCTCGGCCACCAGGAACGTGATGTCGAAGCGGGTGAACATGCCGGAGGCGAAGGAGTCCGAGCCCGCCGTCATGTCCACCACGACGAACTCGTCGCGCCCGTCCACCAGGTGGTTCAGGCACAGCTCCACCGCTCCCGTCTTGGAGTGGTAGCAGGAGACCCCCAGGTCGGCGTCGGTGAAGGGGCCCGTGACCATCAAACGGACGGTGCCGCCGTCGAGTTCCACCGGTCGCGCGCAGGCGTCGTAGACCGGATTGTTCTCGCGCACGCGCAGCAGCCGGGAGCCCTCGCCGGGCGGGGTGGTCTTGATCATCGTGTCGGCGGAGGCGATGCGCGGGTTGGTGCCGCGCAGGTAGTCCTTGATCAGGGGGAGGTGCTCGCCGAGTGCGGGCAGTGCGGCGGCCTCGGACTCGTCCAGGCCGAGGGCGGGGCCCAGGTGCTGGTTGATGTCCGCGTCGACGGCGACGACCGGTTGGGCGGTGGCCGCGAGGTGACGGACGAACAGGGAGGACAGGGTGGTCTTCCCGCTGCCGCCCTTCCCGACGAAAGCAATTTTCATGTTCACGAAGCGTAGTCGTGACATAGCTGTGCGTGGCAGGTGTGCGTGAAGAAGACCACTCAATCGTGGGGTGCGCCCCGGGGATGGCTACTGTCGTACTCATGAGTACGACAGGTGCGACCGCCGATCCGCTCGCGGCCCTGGGCACGCTGCCCACAGTGGCCGAGTCCGTCGAGTCCATGCGCAAGGCCGTGGACCGGGTCTACGGGCACCGCGTCATGCGGCGCCGCAGCAACGAGCTCACCGCCGAGGCGGCACTGCGCGGCGCGCGTGGCTCGGCGGCGCTGTCCGGGGCCGACTGGGCACTCGAAGAGGTGCGCCGGCGCACCGACTTCAGCGGTGACGCGGAGGCCCGCACGATGGGCGCGGCCCTGCGGCTGTCCTCCGAGGCGGGCCAACTGCTGTCCATCTGGCGGCAGTCGCCCCTCCGGGTGCTCGCCCGGCTGCACCTGGTTGCGGCCGCGAGGGACGAGGACGCGGTCGGCCGGCCGCGACAGCAGGGCGAGCCGGTCGACGAGCCGCTCGTCGAACTGCCGCTGCCGAGCGCGGCGGAGGTGTCCGGACGCCTGGACGGACTCGCGGACCTGATCATCGCGGGCGGCTCGGCACCGGCGCTGGTGACGGCCGCCGTCGTGCACGGCGAACTGCTCGCCCTGCGCCCCTTCACTTCCCGCAACGGCCTGGTCGCGCGCACCGCCGAGCGGATCGTTCTCATCGGCAGCGGCCTCGACCCGAAGTCCGTGTGCCCGGCGGAGGTCGGCCACGCCGAACTGGGGCGCGCGGCCTATCTGGCGGCGCTGGACGGTTACGTATCGGGCACCCCGGAGGGCATGGCCGCCTGGATCGCGCACTGCGGCAGGGCGGTGGAGCTGGGGGCGCGCGAGTCGACGGCGGTGTGCGAGGCGCTCCAGCGCGGGGCCGCCTGACATAAAAACGGCCCTCTACGGAGGGCCTTCACAGAGGTGCGGCGGTACGAGGATTCGTACCGCCGCTGGCATGTTCCACCGGGTTACCAAGCGTCCTCGAAATATTGCCCATCAGGTCGGGAACTTCGCCCGTACCTGGTGCGGCTGGCCCGTAATCGACGGGTCGACGTCGCGTGGGTGCTCGGTGTTCATGCGCGGTCCGTGGGGCCAAATGCGTTATTAAGGTGATCCTTTCGGATGTCCTTGGTCTCGCGGGCCGTTAAATCCTTTGTACTCCAGGCCTGGAGGAAGCGGAACCCCTGGCCGCGGTTCTTTACTTTTATGTTCAAAGGGTCACTAACCGGCGTAAACGGTCGCCGCTTTGCGTCGGCTCGCGTACCAGACGAGCCCCGCCGTGGCCGCCGCGGCACCCACGGCCGCGGCCACGACCAGTGCCGGGCGGGGCGGTACGGAGAGCGCGGGCAGCCGCTGCTTGAGCCGGACCGGGCGGTTGAAGTCCAGAATCGGCCACCCGCGCGCGAGTGCCTCGCGGCGCAGCGTGCGGTCGGGGTTCACGGCGTAGGGGTGGCCCACGGACTCCAGCATCGGCACATCGGTCGCCGAGTCGCTGTAGGCGTAGCAGCGGTCGAGGTCGTACCCCTCGGACTGCGCCAGCTCCTTGATCGCCTCGGCCTTCGTCGGGCCGTACGCGTAGTACTCCACCTCGCCCGTGAAGCAGCCGTCGTCGCCCACGACCATGCGGGTCGCCACCACCCGGTCCGCACCCAGAAGTTCACCGATCGGCTCGACCACCTCGGCGCCGGACGTGGACACGATCACCACGTCGCGGCCTGCGGTGTGGTGCTCCTCGATGAGGGAGGCCGCCTCGTCGTAGATGATCGGGTCGATCAGGTCGTGCAGCGTCTCGGCGACGATCTCCTTGACCTGCTGGACGTTCCAGCCGCGGCAGAGTGCGGACAGGTACTTCCGCATCCGCTCCATCTGGTCGTGGTCGGCGCCGCCGGTGAGGAAGACGAACTGTGCATAGGCGGTCCGCAGGGCGGCCCTGCGGTTGATCAGTCCGCCTTGGTAGAAGGACTTGCCGAAGGTGAGCGTGCTCGACTTCGCAATGACCGTCTTGTCCAGGTCAAAGAAGGCCGCTGTGCGGGGCAAGGAGTGGTTTTCCACAACCCAGAGCATAGGCGCAGCCCATTCGGCGTAAGGTGAGGCGCGTGGGTTTGCCTGAGAGGCCTCTCGGGTACACCATGGAAGTCACGGATCGTTCGCGACCGTGCTAACGCGGTCCGGCTCCTCCCCCCCCCGAGTCGGCCGTGAAGGCGACCCCCACTCTCCCCCCCGGTGGGGGTCGTCGCATGTCCGGACGCGTTTTCCCTCCCTGTACGTGGTCGTGAGACCAACCCGAGGTGGCTGATGCCGCCTCTTTTGCATGCCCAGAACTCGTCACCATGTGTAGTTGGCGGACTGCGCTGCGGAACTCGTACAGAGGCTGGCACAGGGGTCACCGGTATGGGTGAAGGCGATATTCACAGGGCCTGAGTTGTCCACAGTTTTCGACCAAGATCCACACGATTTCCGCGTTGCCCGCACCGTGATTCCAACGCGTCCTCGCTCGCGGCGAGTTCATGGCCCGTTCCGTTTGCCGGACGCGTTTGGCCGGTTTCTGTCGGCCGTGCATATGGAGGGCCGGTCCCCGGTTCTCCGCACCTTTGGAAATCGCGTGCCACAGGGGTGACGCGAGAGACACAGCGATGGGGGATGGAAAACATGGCCGGAACCGTCACACACGATCCGCCGCACGCCGCCGGAGGGCGACAGAGCGGACCGCTGATCGTCACCGAGGACGTCGAACTCCTCGACGACCTGCTGCGCCTGTGCGCGGCGGCCGGCGCGACACCCGAGGTCCATCACGGGGTGCCGGAGCGCCAGGGCGGCTGGGAGACGGCCCCGCTCGTCCTGGTCGGCGACGACGCCGCCCGCCGGGTGCGCGGGGCCGCCCGACGGCGCGGGGTGGTGCTCGTCGGCCGGGACCAGGACGACTCGGGGGTCTGGCGGCGGGCCGTCGAGATCGGCGCCGACCACGTCCTGATGCTGCCCGACGGCGAGCAGTGGCTCGTCGACCGCATCGCCGATGTGGCCGAGGGCGTGGGCCGCCCCGCGCTCACCGTGGGCGTGATCGGCGGCCGCGGCGGGGCCGGAGCGTCCACGCTCGCGTGCGCCCTCGCCGTCACCTCCGCGCGTGAGGGGCTGCGCACGCTCCTGGTGGACGCGGATCCGCTGGGCGGCGGACTCGACGTACTGCTCGGTGGCGAGACGGCGGAGGGCCTGCGCTGGCCCGCGTTCGCCGCCTCGCGCGGCCGGGTCGGCGGCGGCGCCCTGGAGGAGTCCCTCCCAGAACTCCACTCGCTCCGGGTGCTCAGCTGGGACCGCGGCGACTGCGTCGCTATCCCGCCGCAGGCGGTGCGGGCGGTGCTCGCCGCGGCCCGACGGCGCGGCGGCACGGTCGTGGTCGACCTGCCCCGCCGCATCGACGACGGGGTCGCCGAGGCCCTCGCCCAACTCGACGTCGGCCTCCTTGTGGTCCCCGCCGAACTCCGCGCCGTCGCGGCGGCCGGCCGGGTGGCGTCCGCCGTCGGCATGGTCCTGCGCGACCTCCGCGTGGCGGTACGCGGGCCGTACGCCCCCGGCCTCGACGACCGCGAGGTGTCCCGCCTCCTCGGGCTACCGCTGGCCGGTGAAGTGCCGGTCGAATCAGGGCTGTTGCGGCCGCACGAGGGCAAGTCGCCGCCGGGCACGGCGGGGCGGGGTCCGTTGGCGCGGTTCTGCCGGGAGTTCCTGGAGCGGGCGTTGGTCGAGGTGGGTGGCGTATGAGGCGGCTGGTGAAAAGCGCGGGGAACTCCGGGAAGGGCGGTACGGCGGGTGTCCTGGGGAG
>NZ_JBXVPZ010000321.1:0-11323 GCF_057961495.1 Streptomyces sp. P5F9
CGCGTCGACCACCCACTGCAGTCCCGACATCCCGCCGCCCTCCTCGGCTTCGCGCTCATCACCCTCGACGCGTCCGTGGTGAACGTGGCGCTGCCGTCCATCGGGACCGCCCTGGGCGGCGGGATGTCGGGACTGCAGTGGGTGGTCGACGCGTACACGCTGTCCTTCGCCGCGCTGATGCTGTCCACCGGCGCCTTCGCGGACCGGGCCGGGGCGAGCCGCGCGTACGCGATCGGCATCACGGTCTTCACCCTCGCCTCGGCGGCCTGCGGCCTGGCCCCGAACCTGCCCGCGCTGATCGGCGCGCGCGTGCTCCAGGGCGTGGCGGCCGCCGTAGTCCTCCCGGCGTCCCTGTCCCTCGTACGACAGGCCTACGCCGAACCCGCCAAGAGGGCGCGGGCGGTGGCAACTTGGGCTGCGGGCGGCTCGGTCGCGGTGGCCCTGGGCCCGGTGGCAGGCGGCGCACTGACCACGGTCTGGGACTGGCGGGGCATCTTCTTCATCAACCTGCCGCTCGGCGCGGTGGCATTGGTGTTGCTTGTCCGGGCGCCACGTTCGGAGCGTCGGCCCGCACCGCTGGACCTGCTGGGTCAGCTGACGGCCGCGGTCGCTCTTACGGCGGTCACCTTCGCGGTGATCGAGGGCGGAGGTACGGGAGTTGTGGCTCTGCTGGTCGCGGCCGTCTCGGGCGCGGTCTTCGTCCGGGTCGAGCTGCGGCAGGCCCATCCGGTGGTGCCACTCGGCCTGTTCCGCAGCCGTACGGTGTCCGTGGCAGTCGCGGCGGGTGCGGCGTGCAGTGTCGCCTTCTACGGCGTGATCTTCCTCTTCTCGCTCTTCTTCCAGCAGGTACAGGGCCGTTCGGCGCTGTACGCCGGGCTGATGTTCCTGCCGATGACCGGTCTGATCCCGGTGACGAACATCGTGGCGGGCAAGCTGGCGAGCCGCTACGGCACCCGACTCCCCATGCTGGCAGGGCAGTTGCTGGCCGCGTTGGGCGCACTCGTCCTGCTGTACGTCGACGCGGGCACACCCCCGCTCCTGGTGGCCGTACTCCTCGTGCCGATGGCCCTCGGCTGCGCCCTGACGGTCCCACCGCTGACCGCCGTGATGATGGACGCGGTGGCAGCGGAGCGTGCGGGCCTGGCCGCCGGAGTCCTCAACTCCGCACGTCAGGTGGCAGGCGGCCTGGGCATCGCCGTGTTCGGGGCGCTGGTCTCCGCCGACTTCACGGCGGGCCTGCGGGAGAGCCTCGCGATCAGCGCGGCCCTCTTCGCGGTGACGGCCTTCCTCAGCTTCCGTCTCTCAGGTCGTTCGGCCAACTAGGTCTGAACTCAAGGTGGTCGTACGTCACGACACACCCCTCTCCCATCGGCGACTGCGTCATGAACCCGACGAGCGCAGCGTCCGTCTCCTTCTCGTCACCGAGGGTGAAAAGCCGGATGAAGATCCACCGCTTGCCATCACGAGAAGCGTGAAAGGCAAAGGCCCGCCCGGTCCGGCTAACGCGCAGCCAAACCGAACTACCGTCCACGGTAAAGGAGTTGGCGTCGTCCGAGTGCCCCCGAGTGACCACCGTGCAGACGGTAGGCACATCAGGCGAGTACTCCAGACAGAGCTTGGCCCAGGCCCGCTCCCCCACATGGACATACAGCACCCCGGCATCGAACGACCCCGCGAACCCGACGGTGACGCGGGCTATGAGCTGGAAGTCCCCGTGCGGCGCCCCGAGAAGACGGGGTGCATCGGAGGCGGGGTCCAACCCCTCCCCAGTGGGCGGTACGAAGCGATCCTGCCGGGGGCCCGCCCACCCCGTGAGCACACCGTCCTCGTAGGACCAGTGCCCGTCAGGCCCGTAAGTCCGGAGGGGAAAGGGCAGTTGGGAAAGTTCCAAGTCCATCAACTAATCATCTCAGCCCAAGGGGAGTGTTTTTAGGGGCGCGGGGCTGTATCGATTTGCGGCTCCGCCGCGTGGGCGCGACAAGCCACGACGGACCGTCAGACCGACAATCCACCTCACCCCCAACGGCGCTACCGCTCCAGATGCCCGTCATAACGCCGAGGCAGGCCCAGCGGATTGTCATCCCGAAGCTCCAACGGCAGCAGAGCCTCAGGCGTGTTCTGGTAAGCCACAGGCCGCACCCACCGCTCAATAGCCGTACCACCAACAGAAGTTGAGGTAGAGGTCGTAGCCGGGTAAGGCCCCCCGTGATGCTGCGCGGGCGCCACCGCAACCCCCGTAGGCCACGCATTGACCAACACCCGCCCGGCCAAAGGCGTCAGCTCCGCAAGGATCTCCGCGCCACGCCCTTCCCCGGCCGCCTCCCCCGCCGACAGATGAACCGTCGCCGTAAGATTCCCCGGCAGCCGCGACAGCACGGCGTTCGCCTGCGCGTCATCGTCATAGCGGGCCACCACCGTGACCGGCCCGAAGCACTCTTCGAGGAGCAGGTCGTACGCCCCCTCGGACGCCAGCTTCTCCGCCGGCACCGTCAGGAACCCGGGGCTCACCGTGTGCTCGCTGCCCGCGCCCGGCGTCACCGGGGACTCCACCTCGGGCAATCCGGCCCGCTCGGTGACGCCCGCGAGGAAGTTGTCGCGCATCCGGTGATCCAGCAGCACCCCGGAGTCCGTGTCGCTGACCGCATCGGTGAGGGACTTGACCAGCCCGTCCCCGGCGGAGCCGGACGGCACGAGCACAAGGCCCGGCTTCACACAGAACTGGCCGACGCCCAGGGTCATCGAACCGGCGAGCCCCGTACCGATCGCCTCGGCGCGCTCGGCCGCCGCAGCCTCGGTAACAACTACCGGGTTCAGGGAGCCCAGTTCACCGTGGAAGGGGATCGGGACCGGACGTGCCGCCGCCGCGTCGAAGAGGGCACGGCCGCCGCGTACGGAACCGGTGAACCCGGCCGCCGAGACCAGCGGGTGCTTGACGAGCTCGACGCCCGCCTCGAAGCCGTGGACCAGGCCGAGGACGCCGGCCGGGATGCCCTGCTCGGCGGCGGCCCGGCGCAGCACGCTCGCGACCAGTTCGGACAGGCCGGGGTGATCGGGGTGGGCCTTGACGACGACCGGGCAGCCGGCGGCCAGCGCGCTCGCGGTGTCGCCGCCGGCGACCGAGAAGGCGAAGGGGAAGTTGGAGGCCGAGTAGACGGCGACGACGCCCAGCGGCACCTTGTAGCGGCGCAGGTCCGGGATCGGCGGGGTCGCGGTGTCGTCGGGGTGGTTGATGACCACGTCGAGGAAGGCGCCCTCGTCGACGATGTCCGCGAAGGCCCTCAACTGGTAGCAGGTGCGAGCGAGTTCGCCGTTGAGCCGGACCGGTCCGAGCGCGGTCTCCGCGTCGGCGACCTCGACCAACTGGTTCTTGGCCGCTTCGAGCTGGTCGGCGGCACCGCGCAGGAAGGCGGCGCGGACCGTACGGTCGGCGAGCGAACCCCGCGCCGCGTGCGCGGCGCGGACGGCGGTGTCCACCTCCTGGGCTGTGGCCTCCACCGCAACCTGTTCACGCTGCTTCCCGGTTCGGGGGTCGACACTCCAGACTGGTGCTGCTGCCACCGCGGGTCCCTCCACACATGTAATGCCGCAGTTCTGGGTCATTCACCAGGGTCGTTCGATATGCTGAACGCTGTCTCTGATGATGAATATGCTCTCGGAGACTATTTCCCGTCGAACGAAGGGGTCAAGGGCGATGTCGGCAGGCGAGACAGGCGGCGGGGCACAGGTCAAGTCCGCGGTGCGGACGGTGGAGCTGCTCGAATACTTCGCCGGCCGGCCCGGTATGCACTCCCTCGCGTCGGTCCAGGAGGCCGTCGGATATCCCAAGTCCAGTCTGTACATGCTGCTGCGCACGTTGGTAGAGCTGGGCTGGGTGGAGACGGACGCTACGGGCACGCGGTACGGCATCGGCGTACGGGCGCTGCTGGTGGGCACCTCCTACATCGACGGCGACGAGGTCGTCGCGGCGGCCCGTCCGACGCTGGACCGGCTCTCCGACGACACCACGGAGACCATCCACCTCGCCCGCCTCGACGGCACGAACGTCGTCTACCTGGCCACCCGCCAGTCGCAGCACTATCTACGGCCCTTCACCCGCGTCGGCCGCCGGCTCCCGGCGCACTCGACCTCGCTGGGCAAGGCGCTGCTGAGCACGTACTCCGACGAGCAGGTCCGCAAGATGCTCCCGGAGACGCTGCCCGCGCTCACCGAGCACACGATCACCGACCGCGAGAAGCTCATCGAGGAACTCCACCAGGTCCGGGACCAGGGCTTCGCCGTGGACCGCGAGGAGAACACGCTGGGGCTGCGCTGCTTCGGCGTCGCGATCCCGTACCGCACCCCCGCGCGGGACGCGATCAGCTGCTCGGTGCCGGTGGCCCGGCTCACCCCCGCCCACGAACAGATGGTCAAGGACGCCCTGTTCGACGCCCGCGACCGGCTCACCCTCGCCACCCGGAGGCTCTGAACTCATGCAGGTCTCGCTCCGCCCCGTCCACGACAGTGATCTGCCGGTCTTCTTCCGGCAGACGAACGACCCCGAGTCCGTCCGGATGGCCGCCTTCACCGCGAAGGACCCGGCCGACAGGGACGCCTTCGACGCCCACTGGAAGCGCATCCGCGCCTTGCCCGGCGTGCGGAACCGCACGGTCCTCGCCGACGGCGACGTCGTGGGCAGCGTCGCGGTCTACGGCGAGCCGGGCGAGCGCGAGGTGACGTACTGGATCGACCGCGCCTACTGGGGCAAGGGCATCGCGACGGCCGCACTGCGCGACCTGCTCGCCGAGGAGCCCGAACGCCCGGTGTACGCGCGCGTGGCGGCCGACAACGAGGGTTCGCGGCGCGTGCTGGAGAAGTGCGGGTTCCGCGTCACCGGGCACGACCGGGGGTTCGCGAACGCGCGGGGCGAGGAGATCGACGAGCTGCTGCTGACGCTGGGCTCATGAACGCTCGATGAGCGGGTTCATGAGCGCTCGATGAGAAAAGCGGTGTAAGGGAACGATTCGTTCCCGTCCGGTCGTCTTCAGAGCGGGATGAACAAGACGATCAGGCGCACCTCCGTCTTCGTACTGCTCCTCGTTCTCGCCCTCCTGGTGCGGGCGACCTGGGTGCAGTTCTACGACGGCCAGGCACTCGCGGACGACGAGGACAACCGGCGGAACGCGATCGAGACATACGCGGACCCGCTCGGGAACATCATCGTGGCCGGGAACGCGATCACCGGCTCGGCGCGGACGGCGAGCAGCAGCGACCTCGCGTACAAACGCACGTACACGGACGGCAAGCTCTACGCGGCGGTGACGGGCTACGCCTCGCAGAGCTATGCGCCGACGCAGTTGGAGGGGATCTACGCCGATCTCCTCGACGGCACGGACAGCAGCCTGAAGACCGTCATGGACACGGTCACCGGCGCGCGGGCCGCCCCGGGCAACGTGGTCACGACGATCGACCCGGACGTGCAGAAGGCGGCGTACGACGCGCTCGGCGACAAGAAGGGTGCCGCCGTCGCGATCGATCCGACGACCGGCAAGATCCTCGCCGTCGTCTCGACCCCGTCCTACGACCCTTCGGCGCTGACCGACGCCAACACGGCCGGGACGGCGTGGAAGCAGCTCAACGCGGACTCCGACAAGCCGCTGACCAACCGCGCGCTGCGCCAGCCGCTGCCGCCGGGCTCCACGTTCAAGCTGGTCGTGGCGGCGGCCGCGCTGGAGGACGGGCTGTACTCCTCGGTGGACGAGAAGACGACGAGCCCCTCGCCGTACACCCTGCCGGGTACGGTCACCCCGCTGAAGAACGAGAGTTCCTCCGCGCCCTGCACGAACGCCTCGATCCGGGTCGCGCTCCAGTACTCGTGCAACACCGTGTTCGCGAAGATGGCCGTCGACCTGGGCCAGGACAAGGTCAAGGCGATGGCCGAGAAGTTCGGCTTCAACGACTCCAAGCTCGACATCCCGGTGCGGGCCTACCCGAGCGTGTACCCGTCCAACATGAACAAGTCGTCGACGGCTCTGACCGGCATCGGCCAGTACGACGTGACCGCCACCCCGCTCCAGATGGCCATGGTGTCCGCAGCCATAGCCAACGACGGCAAGCTGGTCTCCCCGCACATGGTGTCCGAGACCACCGACAGCGGCGGAGATGTGGTCCACAACTACGACGACGCTACGACGACGAAGCAGATCGTCAGCTCGGGCACGGCCCAGCAGCTCCAGTCGGCGATGCAGACGGTCATCACGGACGGCACCGGCACGAACGCCGAGATCGCGGGCGTCACCGTGGGCGGCAAGACGGGTACGGCCCAGCACGGCGAGAACAACGACCAGTCGCCGTACGCCTGGTTCACGTCCTACGGCAAGTCCGACTCGACGGGCAAGGAGATAGCCGTAGCGGTGGTCGTCGAGCAGTCGGACGCGGCAAGGTCGGAGATCAGCGGCAACGGCCTGGCGGCCCCGGTGGCCAAGGCGATGATGAAAGCAGCGTTGCAGTGATGCCCTTGTCTTTTGTCTTTTAGGGGCGCGGGGCTGTGTCTATTTGCGGCTCCGCCGCGTGGGCGCGACCAGCCACGACGAACTCGCGGCCGACCGCGCAGCGACCTCTACTTCTACTTCACACCCAGAATCTGCTCCACAGGGTCGATGGCGAAGTACACGAGGAACAGCGCCGACACACCCCACAGCAGCCAGTTGACCTCCTTCGCCTTACCGAGCACTGCCTTGATCACGACATAAGAGATGAACCCGGCGCCGATCCCGTCAGTGATCGAGTACGTGAACGGCATCGCGGCGATGGTCAGGAACGCCGGAATCGCGATCTCGTACTTGTCCCAGTCGATGTGCTTGACGTGGGTCATCATCAGGAACCCGACGGCGATCAGCGCGGGCGCGGCGGCCTGGAGCGGCACGATCGTGAGCAGCGGGGTGAGGAACAGCGCGAGCCCGAACAGCCCACCGGTGACGAGGTTCGAGAACCCGGTACGCGACCCCTCACCGACCCCGGACGCCGACTCGATGTACGCGGTGTTGGAGGACGCGGACCCGATCCCGCCGGCGACAGCGGCCGCCCCGTCGATGAACAGGACGCGCCCGATGTTCGGCACCTGACCGTCCTCGTCCAGGAGACCGGCCTCCGCGCTGATACCGACGATCGTGCCCATGGCGTCGAAGAAGTCGGAGAGGATCAGCGTGAAGATCAGCAGGACGACAGTGATCGCGCTGGTCTCGCCGAACGCGCCGAACAGGCTGAAGTGGCCGATGAGTCCGAAGTCGGGCGCGGCCACGATCTTGTCCGGCACCTTGGGGGTCATCAGACCCCAACTCTTGATGTCGGCAACGGAGTTGATGATGATCGCGAGGACGGTCATCGTGACGATGCTGATCAGGATCGCGCCCTTCACCTTGCGGGCGACGAGCGCGATGGTCAGCAGGACGCCGAGGCAGAAGACGAGGACGGGCCAGCCGGTGAGATGACCGACGGCGCCGAGCTGCACGGGGACCGTGGTCTCGGCGGCGTCCGGTATACGACTGACGAAGCCGGCGTCGACGAAGCCGATGAACGCGATGAACAGACCGATGCCGACGCCGATGGCCTGCTTGAGCTGTTGCGGGATCGCGTTCATGATCGCCTCGCGCAGCCCGGTGAGGACCAGCACGCAGATCAGGACGCCCTCGATGACGACGAGGCCCATCGCGTCGGGCCAGCTCATCAGCGGCGCCAGCTGGAAGGCGACGACGGCGTTGAGGCCGAGGCCCGCGGCGATCGCGAGCGGCAGGTTTCCGCCGACTCCCATGATGACCGTCATCACACAGGCCACCAGGGCGGTGGCGGTGACCAGCTGGCCGGTGTCGAGCGTGTGCCCGAACTTGTCCTTGGCGCTGCCCAGGATGATCGGGTTCAGGACGAGGATGTAGGCCATCGTGAAGAACGTGGCGAAGCCTCCGCGTACCTCACGGCCGAAGGTGGATCCCCGTTCGGAGATCTTGAAGAACCGGTCGACACCGTTCGCCGCCGGTGGTTCGGCACTTGGCCGGTCGGCCACCTTCTGTGACTCGGACATGCGGGTACTCCTCGTGGCTTCAATGATCGGTGCGCGGATGCTGGCTGGATTGTTCCCGCGTTGAACCTGTTTCAGGTTTTCCCCGTGTTACGGAATCGGGGCCGACCTGCTGTCCGTCCCTGGTCGACCTGTCAGATGCCGTTCGAAGGTCTGTACCAGAGTGGCCGATTGATCACTGCTACGCTCCGGATCTCGTCAGGGCCACCCCTGAATGATCACGTGTCATCTACATGACACCCACAAACCGCAGCGAGGAGAGGTCCGCCGTGGGCACAGTCGTCGACGACGCCGCCTCCGAGGAGTTCCACGCCTTCTTCGAACGCCACTACGGCGAACTGTCCCGCCTCGCCCACCTGTTGACGGGTGAGGCGGACGCCGCCGACGATCTCGCGGCCGACGCGCTGCTCGCGCTCTGGCACCGCTGGGACCGGGTGCGCGCCGCCGACCATCCCGCGGCCTACGCCCGTGGGGTCGTCGCCAATCTGGCCCGCACCCGGATCCGCAGCGCGGTGCGTGAGCGGCGGCGGGTCGCCCTGTTCTGGTCGCAGCGCGAGGAGAAGACCGAGAACCCGGACGTGGCCGGCGCGGTCGACGTCCAAGAGGCTCTGCGCAGGCTGCCGTTCCGCAAGCGGGCCTGCGTCGTGCTGCGGCACGCGTTCGACCTGTCGGAGAAGGACACCGCGCTCGCCCTCGGTGTTTCCGTCGGTACGGTTAAGAGCCAGACGTCGAAGGGCATGGCGGAGTTGCAGCGGTTGCTCGGTCCGCAGAGCCCTCCGCTGCGGATGCACGCGGCGCTGGCACGCGGCGGCGAGACCGGAGGGAGGACCCGATGAGGCACCAGGACGTGCACGACGACGAGTTGATCGCCCGGCTGCACGAGGCGGCCGAGGGACACGAACCCGACCGCTCCCACATCCTGGCGCGGCTCGAACGTGGCATGGCCGCGCAGTCCCGCCCCGACCACCGGGCCACCCGGCCGCCCGTGTTCGGCTGGGTGCGGGTGGTCAGCGCCACGGCCGCGGTGGCGAGCGTCCTCGCGGTCGGTGGCTACGCGGTGGCGTCCGCGGTGAAGAGCAACACCCCCGCCGAGCAGACGGTCTCCGTCTCGCCGACGCCGACGCCCACTCCGTCACCGGACGCGACGAGCCGTAACCCGGTCAAACCGGTTGCCCCGAGCCCGAGTTCGGGTTCCGGCGCCACCTCGCACAACTCTCCCAAGGCGAGCACCTCCCCCACCGAGTCCGCGACCGCCTCGCCCTCCACGCCGGTACTGCCGCCCGCCTCCGGTACCCAGGACGGCCCGCTGTGGTCGGACGGCTCGATCGACCCGGACAGCAACGACTTCTGGGCGCAGAGCGACATCACCCTGAAGACGACCAAGCAACTCACCGCACTCACCGTCCAGTTGAAGGTCAAGCAGACCGGCGGGGTCACCTCCACGGGCGCCTGGCGCTCGCTGCCCGAGGACGACTTCACACTGACGGTGGCCGAGCAGAACGGGTTCTTGGTCTACACATGGGTGCTCAAGGAGGGCCGTACGGTCGCGGTCGGGGACTGGGTCTTCGCCGGGCAGTACAACCATGAGCGCGGCGGCCGGGACGCCAAGGACGACAGCTACTCGGCGGCGGGCACGGCGGCCGGCCAAGAGCTGTCTGTGAAGGGCGACTTCGCGGCGCAGAAGTCGTAGCAGACGGTCGTAGAGAGCGGTCGTAGAGAAATCTTCGGGCGGGCGGCAACCCTTTCTCCGCCAGTGACGACCAAGAGGCGCAAGGTTCCTCTCGCACGGAGTCACACGGAGCAAGTCGCTTGAGCACGCACAAGAAGCACCTCACCCGCAGACGGGTGCTCGGGGCCTCCGCGATCGGTGTCGCCGCCACCGGCGCGGCCGTCGCGGGCGGTACCGGTCTCCTCTCGTCCGCCTCCGCCGCCGCGTTCGGATACACCGACGACGGCTCCAACTACGTGATCAACACGGGCAGTTCACTCGTCCTCAAGGTCTCCAAGTCGACGGGTGACATCACGTCCCTCGTCTACAAGGGCAAGGAGTACGAGGGCTACGGCGGCATGCACTCGCATGTCGAGTCCGGGCTGGGCTCCTCAACGGTCACGATCAAACAATCGGGCTCGACGATCCTGGTGAAGGTCGTGCACGGCGCGATCACCCAGTGGTACGCGGCCCGCAGCGGCGAGAACAACGTCTACCTGTGGACGAACAAGGCGGACGCCTCCTTCACCGCGACGCGGTACATCGTCCGCGTGAAGCCGGGCGTGTTCCCCAACTCCGGTTCGGATGCCTGGGATTCGACCACCGACACGATCATCGAGGCCGGCGACGTCTGGAAGCACCCCGACGGCACGACCCGCTCCAAGCACTACTCGGGCAAGCGGACCATCGACTACGACCACGTCGGCTTCACGACGGGCTCGGTCGGCCTGTACCTGGTCCGCTCCAACCACGAGAAGGCGTCCGGCGGCCCGTTCTACCGCTCGCTGCTGCGCCACTCGAACGAGGGCGGGGCCGGGCTGTACGAGATCCTCCACTACAACGAGGCCCAGACGGAGCCCGAACGCTTCGGTCTTCAGGGCCCGTTCGTGGTGACGTTCACAGACGGCGGCACCCCGTCCCGCTCCCTCTTCGCGGCGAACCTCGACACCTCCTGGGTGGACCCGCTCGGCATCACGGGTTGGACAGGCAAGGCGGGGCGGGGGAAGGTGGCAGGGGTCGGCCTGAAGGGAATGGACGCCAAGTACCCGTACACGGTGGGCTTTTCCAACGCCGACGCGCAGTACTGGGCGAAGGCGGCGTCCGGTACCGGCGCCTTCTCCTGCAAGGGGATGCTCCCGGGGACGTACACACTGACCGTCTTCAAGGGCGAACTAGCCGTCCACACAGGGCAGGTGACGGTCACGGCAGGCGGTACGACATCGCTGCACACCCTGACCATCACCGGCGACCCCTCCACCGCGTCGACCGTCTGGCGACTCGGCAACTGGGACGGCACACCAGGGGAGTTCAAGAACGCCGACCTGATGACGTACGCGCACCCCTCGGACGCCCGCGCGTCCAAGTGGACCGGCAACGTCACGATCGGCGGCGGGGGCGAGGCCGCGTCCTTCCCGGCGTACATCTGGAAGGACGTCAACAACGGCGTCCTGGTCTACTTCAAGCTGACCGCGGCCCAGGCCGCCGTAGCGCACACGCTGCGGGTCGGGGTGACGACGGCGTACATCAACGCCCGCCCCCAAGTCACCGTGAACGACTGGGTTTCG
>NZ_JBXVPZ010000322.1:0-11146 GCF_057961495.1 Streptomyces sp. P5F9
CGGCGGCACTTGAGGGGGGCTTTATCGCCGGGGTCGCGATCCGGAAAATCGTACGCGCGCATGTCACAATCCAGCAGAGCGATTTTCGGTACTCCGCACACGGCGGCCGACGGGAGTCGACGCGTGATCCAATTACGGGGCGTGTCCAAGGAGTTCGCGCATCGGCGGGGCTCCGTCGAAGCGCTTCACGGCATCGATCTGGAGGCGGCCGACGGCGAGTTCGTGGCGGTCGTCGGGCGGTCCGGTTGCGGGAAGTCGACGTTGCTGCGGCTGATCGCCGGGCTGGTGCCGCCGACGCGGGGCGAGGTGCTGATGGGCGGCCGGGCCGTCACCGGGCCGCGCCGCGAGTGCGCCGTCCTCTTCCAGCGGCCGGCGCTGCTGCCGTGGCGGTCGGTGCTGGACAACGTGCTGCTGCCTGCGGAGATTGCGGGCGAGCGACGCAATGGCTCACGCGAACGGGCGCTGGGGCTGATCGAGACGATGGGTCTCGACGGCTTCCAGCGCCGCCTGCCGCACGAGCTGTCCGGCGGGATGCAGCAGCGGGTGGCGCTGTGCCGGTCGCTCATGCGGCGGCCCCGGGTGCTCTTGATGGACGAGCCGTTCTCCGCGCTCGACGCGCTCACCCGGGACGAGTTGTGCGCCGAGTTGCAGCGGACGCACCGCGAGCATCCGTCCACCGTCGTCCTCGTCACACACTCAGTGGACGAGGCGGTCCTGCTCGCCGATCGGGTGGTCGTCCTCACGCCCCGGCCCGGCCGGATCCGTACGGTCCTCGACATCACCCTGCCCCGGCCGCGCACCCGCGCCGAGACCGGCCAGGCGGAGCAACTGGCCCGGCGGGCGGCCGAGTTGCACGCGGTGCTGCTGGAGAGCGAGAGCTGACCCCAGCGCGAAACCCGCTGCGCGAACCGGCCGCCCACGACGCGCCCAGCCCCCTGGGCGACGTCCACGGGCTCGCACCGCCGTCCGGTTCTCCCGGAACCGTCACTCCCCCGCGAAGGCCTTCTCCAGCGCGGCGAGGTCGAACTTGCCCATCGCCATGAAGGACTCCGTCGCGCGGGCGACCTTCGCGGGGTCCGGGTCGGTGATCATCTCGATGAGCCGGCTGGGGACGACCTGCCAGGACACTCCGAACTTGTCCTTGAGCCAGCCGCACGGGCCGGGCTCGCCGCCGTCGGTGAGCTTGGTCCAGTAGTAGTCGATGTCCTCCTGGTTCTCGCACGGGATCTGGAAGGACACCGCCTCGGTGAACTTGAACTCGGGGCCGCCGTTCAGCCCGACGAACTTCTGGCCGAGGGCCGTGAACTCCACGGTGAGCACCGAGCCCGCCGGTTGCGGGGCGCCCTCGCCGTAGTGGCTGATACGGCCGATACTGGAGTTCTTGAAGATCGACACGTAGTGGTGGGCGGCTTCCTCGGCCTGGCCGTCGAACCAGAGACACGTGGTGAATCCGTCGGTGGGTGCGTCGGTGGTCATGAGCTCCTCCATGGGCTCCGGGTGCATCGAACACGGTCATCTGTATCGACCCCCGCCCGCCGCGAAACTCATCGGTCGGACGGCCGAACAATCCGGGTGGCCGATCCCCCGCCCGGAACTAGTCTCGAATTCCATGACGTCCTCGCAGGCTGACAGCGTCCACCCCTTCCGCATCGACATCCCGCAGGCCGACCTCGACGACCTGCACGCCCGCCTCGACCGCACCCGCTGGCCCGACGAGCTGCCCGGCACGGGCTGGGCCTACGGCGTACCGGCCGACTATCTGCGGGACCTGGTCCGGTACTGGCGGCACGCGTACGACTGGCGGGCGGCCGAGGCGGAGCTGAACGCGTGGCCGCAGTTCACCACCACCATCGACGGGTCGAACGTCCACTTCGCGCACATCCGCTCCCCGGAGCCGGACGCCACCCCGCTGATCATCACGCACGGCTGGCCGGGCTCGATCGTCGAATTCGTCGACATCGTCGGCCTGTTGACCGATCCGGCGGCCCACGGCGGCGACCCCGCCGACGCCTTCCACGTGGTGGTGCCCAGCATCCCGGGGTTCGGGCTGTCCGGGCCACCCTCCGACACCGGCTGGGAGACGGGCCGGATCGCCGACGCCTGGGCCGAACTGATGCACCGGCTCGGCTACGAACGGTTCGGCGCGCAGGGCGGCGACTGGGGCTCGGCCATCTCCCGCGCGCTGGGCCGCGCCCACCCCGACCGTGTCATCGGCGTCCACCTCAACCTGTTGATGGGCGCGCAGGCACACACCGAGCCCACCGCCGAGGAGCTGGCCGCGCTGCGCCCCGAGGAGCGGGAGGACACCCAGGAGTCCTGGCGCCGCTGGGCCGCGTGGTCGCGCGAGGGCACCGGATACGCCGTCCTCCACGCCACCCGCCCGCAGACCCTGGCGTACGCCCTCACGGACTCGCCGGTCGGCCAACTCGCCTGGATCGTCGAGAAGTTCAGGGAGTGGACCGACTCGGAGGACCTCCCCGAGGAGGCCGTCGACCGGGACCGGCTGCTCACGAACGTGATGCTGTACTGGCTGACGGGGACCGCCGGTTCGGCCGCCCGGATCTACTACGAGTGGGCCCACACCACGGGCGCCCGGGCCACCGCGCCCACGCTCCCGTCGACCACCCCCACCGCGCTCGCCGTCTTCCCGGCCGAGATCCAGATCCCGCTCCGCCACAAGGCCGAGCGGACCGAGAACATCGTGCGCTGGACCAGGCTCGACCGGGGCGGCCACTTCGCCGCGATGGAGGAACCGGACCTGCTGGCCGAGGACGTACGGGCCTTCTTCCGGGAACTCCGAGAACGCCGGGAGAAGGGCGTCGGCTGACCCGTCTGCTCACGGCGAATCTGCTGAAAGCCTAGAAATCCCCAGGCCGGGGCGTTGTCGGCCGACAGTGGAGACAGGTCACGACACTCTCGACACCCTCGACAAGGAGTGCCCATGTCTCCACTCACGGCCGGTTTCGCGCCGGCCCTCATGCCGCGCGCCGAGGAGGGCGACACCCCGTCCTCCCGCTTCGACGACCACCTGGCCGCCCAGCTCCTCGGGCAGCGGATCGTCTTCCTCGGCACCCAGGTCGACGAGGTCTCCGCGAACCGGGTCTGCGCCCAGTTGCTGCTCCTTTCCGCGGAGGACCCGCGCACGGACATCAGCCTGTACATCAACAGCCCCGGCGGCTCGGTGACGGCGGGCCTCGCCATCTACGACACGATGCAGCTGATCCCGAACGACGTCGCCACGCTGACGATGGGCTTCGCGGCGAGCATGGGCCAGTTCCTGCTCAGCGTCGGCACCCACGGCAAGCGCTACGCCCTCCCCCACGCGCGGGTCATGATGCACCAGCCGTCGGCGGGCATCGGCGGCACCACCGCCGACATCGAGATCCAGGCGGAGAACCTGGACTTCACGAAGAAGACCATCGAGCGGCTGACCGCCCAGCACACGGGCCAGAGCGAGGAGACCATCTCCCGCGACGGCGACCGCGACCGCTGGTTCACGGCCGAACAGGCCAAGGAGTACGGCATGGTGGACCGGGTCGTCGCATCGCTGGACGATGTGCGCCCGGCCGCCTCGAAGCGACGGATGGGGCTCTGACATGGGGACGTACACGATTCCGAACGTCGTCGAGCGGACCCCGAACGGCGAGCGTTCGTACGACGTGTTCAGCCGGCTGCTGTCCGAGCGGATCATCTTCCTCGGCACCGACATCGACGACGGCGTCGCCAACGTCGTCATCGCGCAACTCCTCCATCTGGAGTCGTCGTCGCCGGAGAGCGAGATCGCGATCTACATCAACTCGCCCGGTGGATCGTTCACTTCGCTGATGGCGATCTACGACACGATGACGTACGTCCAGTCCCCGATCTCGACGTTCTGCGTCGGTCAGGCCGCGTCGACGGCGGCCGTACTGCTGGCCGGCGGGGACCCCGGACGGCGGTCCGTCCTGGAGCACGCGCGCGTGCTGCTCGGCCAGCCGGCGAGCGGCGGGCAGCGCGGCATGGTCTCCGATCTCGCCCTCCAGGCGAAGGAGATGGTGCGGATCCGCTCCCAGGTGGAGGAGGTGCTGTCCCGGCACACCCACCACGACATCGCCACGCTGCGCGCCGACATGGACCGCGACAAGGTCTTCACCGCGCAGGAGGCCGTGGCGTACGGCCTGGCCGACGAGGTAGTCAGCCGACGCCTCGGCCCGCTCTGAGCGGCGCCGTCAGGCGGCGACCAGACTGAGCTGCCCGTTGTACGGCGAAGTCACCCTGCCCTGACGCCTGTTGCGGTGCCGGCCGAGTTCGTCCCCGGCCAGCGACAGCAGGTCGCCGAGGTCGAGTCCCAGCGCGTGGGCGGCGGCCGCGAGGACCTCCGAGGAGGCCTCCTTGCGGCCCCGCTCGACCTCCGAGAGATACGGCATGGAGATCCGGGCGGCGTCGGCCACGTCCTTCAACGTGCGTTCCTGCGCGAGGCGTTCACGTCGCAGGACGTCACCGACCAGGTCGCGCCACAGGGGTTCCTTGGGCGCGGGGACCTGTGGCTCCGGCAGGTGAGGGGCCGGCTCGTGCGGGCGCAGCGGAATCACGCGGGCTTGGTTCGGCGCTTGGTTGCTCACCCCCTCAGACTAAAAGCCGTGGACGTGAGGGCAAGGGATCAGCATTCTGCCCTGGGGGGAATCGCCGATACGAAAGGGTGCCGGAACGGTGCTGCGCGACACATTCGACGGGGCGGCCGAGCGCTACGACCGGGCCCGCCCCCGGTATCCGCGCCCCCTGGTCGACGAACTGGCCCGTACGGCGAACCTCGGCCCGGACAGCCGGGTCCTGGAGATCGCCCCCGGCACCGGTCAACTCACCGTCCCCCTGGCCGAGTTCGGCTGTCGGCTGACCGCCGTGGAGCTGGGTCCGGCGCTCGCAGCGGTGGCCCGGCGCAATCTGAGCGCCTTCCCGCGAGCGGACGTACAGGTCGCGGACTTCGAGCTGTGGGAGCTGCCGGACGAGCCCTTCGACCTGGTGGTGATCGCGACGGCGTACCACTGGTTCGATCCTGGGAGCTTCCTCGCGAAGACGGCGTCCGCGCTCCGCCCCGGCGGGCACCTCGCGGTCGTCACCACGCACCATGTTGCGGGTGGCACGCAGGACTTCTTCGACCGGATGCAGCGCTGCTACGAACGCTGGGACCCGGCCACCCCGGCCGGCTTCCGGAGTCCCACCGAGGACGAAACGGCAACGGACACCGGGGAGTTCGAGCGTTCCGCGCACTTCGGGGACGTCACGGTGTGGCGCGGGGCGCGGGAGATCACGTACACGACCGACGAGTACCTCGACATCGTACTCACGTACTCGAACCATCTCGCGATGGACGAGCCCTCGCGCCAGGGCCTGTTGGCCTGTCTGCGGGAGCTGCTGGAGACGCGGCACGGCGGCCGGGTCACCAAGCGGTACCTGCACGAGCTGATCACGGCCACCCGGAGCGGGACGTGAGCGCCTAGGCCGTGTCGCGCTGCGTAAACTGCGGGCTCGTACGCCCGTCCGTGATGCTACGCGCACACCGCCGGTTTACCGTTCGACCCGAAGGACCGAGCCGTGCCCGACCGACCTGAGATTGTCTGCATCTGCGGCTCTACCCGGTTCGCGCACGAGATGAGCGCGGCGAACCGTGATCTGACCTTCGCGGGTGTCATCGTCGTAGCGCCAGGCGTCTTCCTGCGCGCCGAGGATCACGAAGCGGACGAGTCGATCACCGACGAGCAGAAGACCGCGCTGGACGCCCTCCACCTGCGCAAGATCGACCTGGCCGACCGGGTTCTGGTCGTCAACCCGGGCGGGTATGTCGGCGAGTCCACGAGCAGGGAGATCGCATACGCCCACGCCACCGGCAAGCCGGTCTCGTTCACCGATCCCCTCTGATCAGCGCGAGGTGGGCAGGGCCGCTCTTCCTAGCGGTCCTCGCCGTTCAGGTGCACCACGGCGCGCACCCGCTTGCCGACCGGTACCCGTTCGACGCTCACCTGCGCGGCCAGGGCGTGGACTATCTCCAGGCCGTGCCGGCCGATGCGTTCGGGGTCCCGGGCGAAGAGCCGGGGCAGGGCGACGCTGCTGTCGCAGACGGACACCGTCACCGAGGTGTCCGTGCCCTCCAGCTCCAGAATGTACGGGCCGTTGCTGTGCCGGTCCGCGTTCGTCACCAACTCGCTGACCACCAGGAGCAGTTCGCCGTCGGACTGGTCGTCGATCGTGGCGCACCACTCGGTTCTGAGCTGCTCCACGAACTGGTGGGCGAAGTGCCGGGCCGCTGAGATGCAGCCCGGTTCGCCGGTGTAGTGCGCCGCCCGCCTCAGTGGTTCCACGGGCACGTCGAAACGAGTCGGTATCACTACCCCGTCCCGGTGGTCGATCATGCGTGTCTCTCTCGGAAGGCGGCACTGCCGGTCGCTGTCGTACCAGTGCTCGTACCCAGCCCCACGCCCGGCAGTCCCCCCGATCAGAGTGACGGTGAAATCGACCCCGGCGAAACCGGCGCGCTGAAGCTGGACGACGAGGTCGTGGTCGTGTCGGAAGCCGGCAATTCGGGTGGGGAGGACGAGGCCGAGGAGGCGGAGGAGGCCGACGACGACTCCGTGGACGGCGGCCCGGAGGACGGGGACTCCGAGCTCGGGGACGAGGAGGACGGCGAGGACGGCGCGCTCGACGTCGGCGGGCACGGGCTGGTGGACGTCCCGGGCGTTCCCGGCGTACCGGGGGCCGTGGAGGCGCACGGCGACGGGGAGTTGGAGGACGGCGAGGTCGGCGGGGACACGGTCACCGAGGGGCTGGCCGGGTTCACCGGCGGCGGCGTCTTGTGGTCGTGCTTGCCCGTGTCGCCGTGGTGGCGGCCGAACCAGTGGTGGTTGTCGGGGTCGTAGATCACGAAGATGTTGATGATCTGCGGTGCGGGGGTGACCACGACGACGTTCTGCGGCCGGTACGAGGACCAGGTGTCGCCGGTGCGCTTCGGGGTCGTCTGCTGGGCGACGGGCGGTGCCAGCGGGTTGCCGCAGGCGCACCGGACGCGGGGCACGCCGTGGTTGTCGACGAGGACGGCGGTGCCGGCCTGGAGGACGGCCTGGTAGCTGGTGGCGGCGCCGTCGCGGTAGCCGTGGTTGGTGACGCGGGTGTCCATGCGCAGTTGTACGGGGGTGAGTGAGCGCAGGTAGGCGGGGACTCCGGCGGGCTGGACGCCGGCGACGGACGCGAACGCCGTGTTCTTCGCCGGGGCCGCCTGGAGTGCCTTGATCTGCATCTCGACGTCACAGCTGGAGACGTTCTGGGTGCCGCCATAGAGGCCGGGGGCGCCGCCGTCGACGCCGCGTACCGCGTTCACGGGTTCCGAGGCGGTGGGTGAGGCGGAGACCGGCGGGGCGGAATTCTCGGTGGCGCTGGACCCGGTGAACGGATCGGGTCCGGTCTTGGCCGCGGACTGCAGGAAGACCTCGCCCTTGCTCGCCGTGTTGCTCGAACCGCCGTCGGACCGGGTGAAAACGACGGCCAGGACCACGGCTGCCACCACGGCGGTCGTGAGGATCGCGACGCGCGGCGCCGACTTCCACCAGGGCCGGTGCGGCTCCGGCGCCCCGGCACCGCCGCCGCCCGAGGGCTGCGAGGGCGGGCCCGAAGGCGGCTGGGAGGGTCCCGACAGCGGGCCGGAGGGCGGTCCGGTGGGGCGGCCTGAAGACGGAGGTTCGACGCTCACGAGCTCTTCTTCCCGACGCGGGCGGCAGCGGCATTCATACCGATCCATGCCGCTTTATCCACAACGAACCCATTGTGTGCTCCGGTCATGGTCCGCCCGCAAGCCGACGCGGACGGCCCTCCCGGCGGGCGCACTCCCCGGCCGCTGCTTAGCGTGACACCGTGACCCCCCGAACCCCCTCTGACCAGGCAGCGGCCCGACACGGCTGGCCCCAGGCGCTCGGCACGGTGCTGGCAGGAGTCCTCGGCATGGGCCTGGTGTCCGCGCTCGGCCTGTGGGCGGCGGGCGCGACGGACCTCCCGGACGGCGCGTTCCCCCGGGTCGTCACGGCCACGGTGGTGACGGCGGTGGGCGGCACCGTGAAACTCACCGGCAACGCCGGCTCGCTGGCCGACACCAAGGCGGGCCTGACCGTCATCCCCCTCTCGGTGACACTGACCGGCACCCTGATGACCGCAGCGGGCTTCCTACGGCCCCTGCGGCACCGAGCGGTCGCCTCAGGGGCGGAACTGGCCGGCTGGGCCGCCCGTATCGCCGTCCTATGGCTGCTCGCCCTGATCGGACTGGCCCTGGGCGCGCGCCAGAAATTCTCGATCTCCCTGGGCACCGGAACCCTCGGTGACATCGGCGACCTGCTGGGCGCGTCTCCCGAGGTCGGCTTCGAGGCGGACATAGCGCAGACGGTGCTGTTCGGCCTGCTGTGGCTGGCAGGAGTTCTGGTCCTGTCCCTCCTGGTCTCCCCCGGCGCACCCCTCCCCGCCCGCCTCCTCCGCTTCCACGCGTCGGTACGCCCGGCCGCGTTCGCCGTGGTGGTCCTGCTGCTGGCCTACGTCGCGCTCGGCGTCGTCCTGGCCCTCGTCACAGCGGCGACCCGCGGCAACGCCACCCAGACCTTCGCCCTGATCCTGCTGGGCATGCCGAACCTGGTCTGGCTCACCCTCACGATCGGTCTGGGCGCCACCTGGAACGGCCGGGTCGACGGCCCCTTCGGCCTGCCGATGCCGCACCTCCTGGACGAGGTCCTGCGCACCCCGGACGTCTCCACCCTCAATCTGCACTCGCTCGCCGCCTACGACGGCAGGGTGTGGTGGCTCCTGGTGGTGGACGCGGTCCTGCTGTTGTCCGCGGCGTTCCTGATGGCCGTCCGCTCCCCGGCCCACGTACGCGCCTGGCAACACGCCCTCCACCTGGCCATCGCCTTTGCCCTCGCGGTCCTCATGATCTGCCTGATCGGACGAATCTCGGCCCACTACGGCCTCTCCCTCCTGGGCATCGGCGACGTGGGCGGCGGCCTGTCCGGAGACCTGTCCCTGAAGCCGGAGTTGTGGTCGGCGGTGGGGTTGGCCGCAGTGTGGGGTCTGGTCGCGGGTTTCCTCGGGGCCCTCTTGGCAAGGCCGGTCCACCGACGGGGCGAGGTGGAAATCCCCGCGCAGCCGCAACGCAAGGCATGAGAGTCTGCGCCCACCCAAAGGAAGGGCAGACATGGCATTGCCTCTCGAAGACCGCCTGGCCATAACGGAGTTGATCGCACTGCACGGCCACCTGGTCGACGAGGGCGAACTCGACCGCCTGACCGAGGTGTTCACCCCGGACGTCGAGTACGACCTCACCGACTTCGGCCAGGGCACACTCACCAGCCTCACCCAACTCACGGACGCGGCCCTCGCGTTGGGCGCCGGGAACCCCGTCGCGCACCACGTGACGAACGTGGTGATCGAGGAGCTGCCCGACGGCCAAGTACGCGCACGGTCAAAGGGGTTGGGCATCAGAACGGACGGCTCGTGCGGATCGGTGACGTACGAGGACACGGTGGTGCGGGTGGGGTCGGTCTGGCGAATCGCGCGCCGCAGAATCACGGCACGACGTGTACCCCTCAACGGCCTGACGCCGGGTACTACGGCGCCCCTTTAGGGGCGCGGGGCTGTATCGATTTGCGGCTCCGCCGCGTGGGCGCGACCAGCCCCCACCAACCCGCAGACGAAACACTAGCCAAGCCGCCTGAACACCGGCTCCGCCCACCGAGGCGGCTCCGGCAGCCTCCCATCCCGTCGCGAGGCCACCCGCCGGTCCACCTCAGTCGGCGCATGCCCGGCCTCACCCCCACGCAGCTCCGTCACAAACGCCAGACAAGACTCGTACCGATCATCAGGACTCTTCGCCAACGCCCTCGCGAAAACCTCGTCAACATGCCCCGGCAGACCGGACCGAGCCTCGCTGACCGCCGGAGGCATGTCGTACTGGTGCGCCCACAACAGAGCCATGTCATCGTCCCGCCGAAACGGCGGCCGCCCCGCCAGGGTCTCGTAGACGACGCACGCGAGCCCGTACACGTCGCACCGCCCGTCCACCGGCCGCCCCGAGATCTGCTCAGGAGCCACATAGTCGAGCGTGCCGACGAACTGCCCCACGGTCGTGAACCCGGTCAGGGACAGGGACTTCTTCGTCAGACCGAAGTCGGTGAGGTACACGTGCTCAGGATGGTCGCTGTCCGTGCCGCGGGCCACAAGGATGTTGCCGGGTTTCACGTCCCGGTGGACGAGCCCGTGTTCGTGCGCCGCGTCCAGCGCGGACGCGACCTGCGTGGCGATGCGTACGGCCGTAGGGAGCGCCAACGGGCCCTCCCGGTCCAGGAGGTGACGCAGGTCGCTGCCGGAGACGTAGCGCATCGCGATGTACAGGACGCCGTCCGTCTCACCCGCCTCGAAGACGGGGACGATGTGCGGGTGGTCGATCGCGGCGGCGACCCGGGACTCGTGGGTGAAGCGTTTGCGGAAGGTGTCGTTGCGGGCGAGTTCGGGAGCGAGGAGCTTGAGGGCGACCGTGCGGTCGAGGCGGAAGTCGTGGGCGCGGTAGACGACGGCCATGCCGCCGCGGCCGATCTCGTCCTCGATGCGGTAACCCGCGATCTGCTGCCCGATCAGCTCCGAGGGGCGGCCGGAGAAGAGGCTCGCGTCACGGGCCATCGGGGCTCACGACCTGGGTGGGGGCATGGCCGGGGTCGGCCGGTTCGGCGTGGGGTCCGTCGTCCGAGGCGTAGGTGCTGAGGCGGGTGCCGTCGCCGTACACCCAGCGCTCGTGGTCGGAGTCGTAGAGCCAGACGGATTCGCCGTCGACGACCACGCCGATCCGCAGGCCCTTGGTACGGGCCTCGAAGGACGCGCCGTCCAGGCCGCCGCCCGCCAGGTCCTCCACCGCGCCGCGATAGCGGGCGAGGGTCTGTTCGGCGCGGGCGAGCAGCGGGCGTGGGTCGGCGGTGCGGGTCAACGGGCCGCCGGCCGCCGGCGGGTCCTGGGAAACCGAGATCAGGTGGCGGCCGTCGACCCAGGCCGACCAGCCGTTGGAGCACAGCGCGTGGGCCCAGTCGCCGCGCCGCTCCAGCAACTGCACCGGCAGCAGCGCGTCGAGCGGCACGGTGGGGCGGGCGGGGTC
>NZ_JBXVPZ010000323.1:0-11126 GCF_057961495.1 Streptomyces sp. P5F9
CCGCCCCACCCGCTCCGCGCGCAAACACCGCCGAATCGACTCCGGGTCCAGGCCCTCGTTGCATGCCTGGTGCAAGAGGCGGGCGAACAGGTAGTCGGGGTCCGCGCCCAGGGCCATGGCCAGGGCCTCCCTGGCCTCCAGGTCGTCGCCGGTCGACCAGGCGACCCAGCCGGCGAGGGTGAGAGGGGCCGCGGCGTGTTCGCCGTACGGTCCGACGCAGCGGCGGGCCAACGCGCGCCAGAGGCGCAGGGCCGGTACCGCGTCGTCGCCCTCCATCCATTCGGCGGCGCGGTCGCGGGTCGTGCGGTCCTGGAGGCCGAGGATCAGCGTGGCGGCTTCGTCGTGGGCGAGCAGTGCGTCGTCGCGGAAGTCCGAATGGAGGGCGCCGGACACGTGTGGTGCCGCGGCGAATCGCCTCATGATCCGCTGGGCCAGATCCAGGGTCTCCTGCGCCACGTCCGCTCGGCTGGCGTCGTCGAGGATCCTGGGAACCAGGGTCATACCGGCGGCATCCAGCGCGGCTTCCTGCCGAAGCGCTACAGCCGTCTCCCAGGGCTGCAACCTGGCCCGCAACTCCCGCAGCGTGCCCCGCACTTGGAGTCCTGCGTAGGTCGCCGCAGCGGCCAGTACGGAGGTGCCTGGCAGCCCCATCGGGGATCCGTCGACCGGGCAACATCCCTCGGTCGGGCAGCAGTAGGACCAGAAACGGCCGTCCGAGATGCAGAGCGCCTCGATCACGGTCACGTCGAGTCGGCCGCACTCGGTGCGCAGTTTCTGCACGAGCGGGCGCAGGCGTTCCATGACCTGGCGCCCCGACTCTCCCAGCGCCGGTTCCTGACAGACGTAGGCGATCATCTGCTCGGGCCGGGTTCCCCTGCGCTCGCTGCCGGTCACCAGGCCGTGGGCCAACTGCCGGGCCACGGAGGCCCAGTCGTCCGCGCCGGCGGGAATGCCGAGCCTGGCCCTGCCGCCGAACCGGCCCCGGCCGCCCCGATCGTGCAGGGCGACGAGGACGATGCTGTCCTCGGGGCGGTACCCGAGCAGATAGGGCAGGGCGTCGGCGAGTTCGGCGGGCGAGCGCAGGGTGACTTGGTGCTCGGCGCCGTGTCGCTCGTACGCGGTGGGGTCGATGTCGCCGTTTTCGGAGGATCCGGTCGTTTCGCTGTGGTTCGTCATGCGTCGACGATCTCGCGGATCGCAAAGTTCCGCTTGAGCCTGTGGATAAGTCCGGTCAGGGACACGCCATATGGGGTTCGCCAGGGTCAAGTCGGCCCACATGACCCGGGAATCCGGACCGCCCTCGGCAATCGTGTGATCGCCCCGCGGGGAGAGAGCGACCGAGGCGATGCATTCGCGGCAATCAAGACTCGCCCGACCGAGGCTCTTCCGCGCCACCGGAGCTCGCCCCGGCTCAGCGCGAATCACCACACCCGTAGGCAGCCGTCAACCGACCGCAGGCCGCCTACGACAAGGATCCCTAAACGAAACCTCAGCCCGCCGCAGCCAAAACCAACGGAAGAACCTGTTCACTGCCTGCCCTGCGGAGCAGTCGGGCAGCGACCGCGAGCGTCCAGCCCGAGTCTGTGTAGTCGTCCACGAGCAGGACAGGGCCGGGAGAGGCGGCAAGGGCATCAGCCAGTTCCCCGGAGACGGCGAAGGCGTCGGACAATGCCCTGAGGCGTTGAGCCGAGTTGCTGCGGCGTGCCGCGTGCGTGCCGTCGGGTCCGGTGTACGTCAGGGTGCCCAGGAGGGGGAGGCGGCCGATGCTCGCGATGCCCTGGGCGAGGGAACCGACCAACTGCGGGCGGCCCAGGGACGGTACGGCCACGACGCCCACGGGACGGGCGGAGGCTTCCGGGACGTTCGGTGCCCAACCGCCGGGAGAGCGCGCCCAGTCGGCGAGGACCGCCACCGCGGCTTTCAGCACGTCGTCGGGGACCGGGCCGTCGGGCGCGTTCTCGGCCAGCAGCGGGCGCAGCCGGTTGCCCCAGCCGATGTCCGAGAGCCGTCCCAGGGCCCGCCCCGTGGAGCACTGGTCCTTCGCCGGGATACGGCCCTTGAGGTCGACACCCAGCGCGGCCATTCCGGTCGGCCACATGCGGCGCGGCTCGACCTCCACGCCCGGGCGGTCCAGTTCCTTCGTCGCCCCCGTCAACGTCTCCGCGGAGACCGAGGAGTCGATCCAGGCGCCCGCGCAGTTGTCGCAGCGGCCGCAGGGGACCGCCCCCTCGTCGTCCAGTTGTTGGCGCAGGAACTCCATCCGGCACTCGGACGTGCTCACGTAGTCGCGCATGGCCTGCTGCTCGGCCGCCCTCTGCTTGGCCACCCACGTGTACCGCTCGGCGTCGTACGCCCACTCCGCGCCCGTGGCCGCCCAGCCGCCCTTCACTCGCTTGACCGCGCCGTCCACGTCCAGGACCTTCAGCATCGTCTCCAGGCGGCTGCGCCGTAGGTCGACCGCCGTCTCCAGAGCCGGCACGGACAACGGCCGTCCCGCGTCGGCGAGGGCCGAGAGGGTCTGCCGGACCTGCGTCTCGGGCGGGAAGGCCGTATCCGCGAAGTAGCGCCAGATGGCCTCGTCCTCGCGGCCGGGCAGGAGCAGCACGTCGGCGTGGGCCACACCGCGGCCCGCTCGACCCACCTGCTGGTAGTAGGCGATCGGCGAGGAGGGCGAGCCGAGGTGGACGACAAAGCCGAGGTCCGGCTTGTCGTAGCCCATACCGAGCGCCGAGGTGGCGACCAAGGCCTTGACCCGGTTCTCCTGGAGGTCGATCTCGGCCTGGAGACGGTCGGCGTTCTCCGTCTTCCCGGTGTATGAGGCCACCTTGAAGCCGCGTTGGCGCAAGAAGGCGGTGGCTTCTTCGGCGGCGGCCACGGTGAGTGTGTAGATGATCCCGGAGCCGGTCAGCTCGTCCAGGTGCTCGGCGAGCCATGCCAAACGGTGTGCGGCGTCCGGCAGTTGGACCACTCCCAGCCGCAGGCTCTCCCGCTCCAGCGGGCCGCGGAGCACCAGGGCCTCCCCGGCGCCCGTGCCCAGCTGTTCGGCCACATCGGCCGTCACGCGCGCGTTGGCGGTCGCGGTGGTGGCCAGCACCGGTACGCCGGCGGGCAGTTCGGCCAGCATCGCCCGCAGCCTGCGGTAGTCGGGGCGGAAGTCGTGTCCCCAGTCGGAGATGCAGTGCGCCTCGTCGACCACCAGGAGGCCGGTCGTCGCGGCGAGCTTGGGCAGCACCTGGTCGCGGAAGTCGACGGAATTGAGCCGCTCCGGGCTCACCAGGAGGACGTCGGTCTCGCCTCGTTCGACCTCTCCGTAGATGTCGTCCCACTCCTCCGGGTTGGCCGAGTTGATCGTGTGCGCCCGGATTCCGGCCCGCGCCGCCGACTCGACCTGGTTGCGCATCAGCGCCAGCAGCGGCGAGATGATCACCGTGGGCCCGGAGCCACGCCGGCGCAGCAGGGCGGTGGCGACGAAGTACACCGCCGACTTGCCCCAGCCGGTGCGCTGGACCACCAGCGCGCGCCGGCGCTCCTCCACCAGGGCAGCCACCGCCTGCCACTGGTCCTCGCGCAGCCGCGCCGTACCGCTCTGATCACCGACCAGCTCGGCGAGGATGGCGTCGGCTTCGGCACGCAGCTCCTGGTTGCACATGCCCCCATGCAACCGCACGCCACTGACAACGGCCCAATCCCCCGCCGTGACGAAGCACCCGAGAGCGTGTCGCGCACCCCGTCCGACCGGCTCTCTCTGGACCTCACGCACTTCAATGGCGTACGAAAGTGTCGTGCTCGAACGTCCCAGGCGTCGCGGGGTGACGCGTTGGGTAGGGATATAAGCCACAGACCGTCAGATAAGGGTCTGTGGCCCCATTTGCTCGTTGCCGCATCCCAGTTCGACAGCAAGAATTGGAGTCCGCTCCCCGCACGGTTCGTCCGTGATCCGGTAGGGCTCTGCTGCGGTGTGCGCTCCCCCGAATCCGACCCCGCCCGAAGTGTGGGCGCGTAGCCGAAGGGAGGACCGTGACCTTCGGATTCGCTCCGTCCTCCGCGGCATCCACGTCGACGTCTGCCGACCTGTCCGCCGCTTCCGCCAACCCTCTGGCCCGTCTGCTCGAACCCTCCGAATGGGCCGCCGCCGGAATCCCGTTGCTGCGCAATCCCCGCGAGGTCGTCAGCGGGCTGCACTCCCGGCACGGTCCGAGACCGGCAACCGCGATCGTGGCCGTCCTCGATCCGGACGAGCGGCTGCTCGCGAGCGCCTCGTTCGTCCGGCGGTCCGCCCCGGCCGACGGCTGGATGTTCCGCAACGCGCTGCTCGCGCAGCTGCGCCGCGTCATCCCGCACGATCTGCGCCGCCGCACCCCGGTGCGCACGGCCGTGCTGCTCTACTGCCGTGAGGGCGACGCTCGTTGGACGGAGGAGGACGGCGCGTGGATGTGGGGGCTGCGCGACGCCTGCACCCTGCACGGGCTGCGCTGCGGGGCGTACATCACACTGACCCGCGACGGCTGGCAGGTGCTCGGCGAGGGACGCGGCGGCCGTAGGCCCAGCGCGGACTCCGCACCGGAACCTTTCGCCATGTCCGAGGTGCCGCCCCTGCTGCCCCGCACCGGCGGCGCCGCCTCGGAGGTCCTGCGCCGCGCCGCGGCCCGCTGACACCCGGTCCGGGCTCCGGCCCGGACCACACGGCCCCACCGTTGTGGAGTCCTACGACGCCGAGCCGCCCGCACTCCGGTCGCGGCGCACGGGACGGAAGTGCAGCCGCGGTAGGCGCGCTTCACCGAGCGCACCAGAAATCCGCGCACGCCGAACGCGTCGCCGTGCACAGACCGCCGCGACGGCGTTCAATAGCCGCCGTCGCCCTCCGAGAGCCTTCCGGGAGTCCCCGGAAGGGGTCAGACGCCCGCGCCCAGTGCCGAGTTGATCTGCTGCGGGTCGCCGCAGACGATCAGCAGGGTGCCGGCCCGGCCGCGCGCCAGGGGCAGGGCGGTGGCGGCAACGTCGGCCGCGCCTCCGTTGAGGGCGACCACGACGACGGGACGGGACGCCGCCCGGCTCGCGATGGCGGCGTCCGCGTAGAAGACGTCGTCGCGCGCGTCGTGCTGCGCCCAGTAGGAAGCTTCGCCGAAGGACAGTTCGTGGGCGGCCCACGGGTGCGGTTCGCCGGTGGTGATCACCAGCACGTCACCGGGGGCGCGGCCCGACTCCAGGAGCAGGTCCACGGCTTCCTCGGCAGCGTCCAGCGCGCCCTCGGCCGAGGCCGGGATCAGCTGGATCTGCGGGGTCGCCACAGCGGTGTCGGAGGAGGCCGGAACAGCCGGACCCGAGGGTCCGGGCTTGGCCACGGCCACGTCACGCGGCGTGCGTTGCGTCGGCGCGACGCGGCCACTGGCCGGAGTGGCGCTGGGACCCTGGGCACTCTCGTGAATCTGAGGCTCCTCGGGAATGAGAGGCATGAGCTGATTTTTATCAAACGCTGGTGCGGCTTGCGGCAGCGGGTGGCACATCAGTGCGAGCGGAACGGTCAGAAGTCGAAACCGAGCTGGCCCTCGATCTTCGGAACGTTTCCCTCCGCCCAACTGCGGGCCTTCTTGAGATGCCGCCACTGAGGCAGCGCATCAAGATACGCCCACGACAACCGGTGGTACGGGGTGGGCCCCCGCTCCTCCAGTGCGGCCTTGTGCACGGGTGAGGGATACCCGGCGTTGGCCGCGAAAGCGAAGTCTGCATGGTCGATGCCCAGTTCGGCCATCATTTTGTCGCGCTGAACCTTGGCGATCACCGAAGCGGCCGCGACCGCCACGCACGACTGGTCGCCCTTGATCACCGTACGGACCCGCCAGGGGTCCCCGAGGTAATCGTGGTTCCCGTCGAGGATGACCGCGTCGGGGCGTACGGGCAAGGCCTCCAGAGCACGCACCGCGGCGAGCCGCAGCGCGGCCGTCATCCCCAGGTCGTCGATCTCTTCGTGGGAGGCGTGTCCCAGGGCGTACGCCGAGACCCACTTGCGGAGTTCCTCGGCGAGTTCGGTGCGTCGTCTGACCGCGATGAGCTTGGAGTCAGTGAGGCCTTCGGGGGGTCGGCGCAGTCCGGTGACCGCCGCGCAGACGGTGACGGGGCCGGCCCACGCACCGCGCCCCACCTCGTCGACGCCGGCAATGACCTTGGCCCCGGTCGTGGCGCGCAGTGAGCGCTCGACGGTATGAGTGGGTGGTTCGTACGGCATGGCGTGCTCAGCGTACGCCGCCGGGACCCGCTCTGCGACACCCGGGTTTCCGCGAGCCCGCCGAAGACCGCTCCGATCCGGCTTCACGCACCGCCGGGCCGGAGCAGCGGAAGCATCAACTGGTCGATCATTTCCTCGATGTCATGGTCGGCCCATTCACTGCCGCACATCTTGGAGCGGTACATCATCATCGCCGGGATGGCGTCCAGGACATAGCCGTTGGAGGCGTCGGAGCGGACCTCACCTCGCTCTATTCCTCGGTTGATCACCTCCCCGAGCAGTCGGATCGTCGGTTCCACGACCCCTTCGAAGATCACGCCGTGGAAGCGCTCCGCCTGGGCGGTGTCGCATTCGTGAATCACCGAGCGCAGGGCGTATCCGGGGCGTGAATACATCGCGTCGCGCGCCTGCACGCACAACGCCAGCAGGTCCTCGCGCACATTCCCGAGGTCGGGCGCCTCGTTCAGGCGCGGCAGCCCTGCCTGCAGCGCGTCCGCCACGAGGTCCTCCTTGGAGGACCAGCGCCGGTAGACCGCGGCCTTGCCGGTCTGGGCGCCGGCGGCGACGCCTTCCATCGTGAGGGCGTTCCAGCCGACCGTGCCGAGTTGCTCCAACGCGGCGTCCAGGATCGCGCGTTCGAGCACGGCGCCGCGGCGTCGGAGGGAGGCCGCCTGAGCGGGGGCGGCCGTCCAGCCCGAAGTAACCATCTGAGTTTCTCCAGCGAGCAGTGGAATGGGGGATTCCGGGGATCGGGGATGCGTCACGCGGCAGCGACGGGGACGTGCCGCACGAAGGCGAGTTAAGTGAACGCTTGCGTTCACTGTCGGGGACTCACTACCGTTGACGCGGCAGTGAACGCGAGCGTTCACTAACACACTTGTGGGGGACCCATAGTGACAACCTCTCAGTTGATTCAGCACCCCAAGCCAGGAGCGGCCCGCCGGGAGGGGCATCCCGGCATCGCGCTCGCAGTCATCGCGGCCTGCCAACTCATGGTGGTACTCGACGCGACGATTGTGAATATCGCTCTCCCGCACATTCAAGCCGCACTCAGTTTCAGCACCACCGACCTCACCTGGGTCGTCAGCGCCTACACGCTCACCTTCGGCGGCCTGCTCCTTCTCGGCGGTCGGGCCGGCGACATCCTCGGCCGGCGGCGGGTGTTCACCACCGGCATCCTGCTCTTCACCTTCGCCTCGCTGCTCGGCGGTCTCGCCCAGGAACCCTGGCAGTTGCTGGCCGCGCGCGTCCTGCAGGGCATGGGTGGCGCGATCGCGTCGCCCACCTCGCTGGCACTCATCACCACCACGTTCCCCGAAGGGCCGGAGCGGAACAGGGCGTTCGGAGTCTTCGCCGCGGTCTCGGCGGGCGGCGGCGCGATCGGACTGCTCGCGGGCGGCATGCTCACCGAATGGCTCGACTGGCGCTGGGTGTTCTTCGTCAACCTGCCGATCGGCATCCTGATCGCGGTGCTCACACCGCTGTACATCAACGAGTCCGAACGGCACACCGGCCGCTTCGACATCGCGGGCGCACTGACCTCGACTGCGGGCATGGCGTCCCTCGTCTACGGCTTCATCCGCGCGGCGGACAAGGGGTGGCGCGACAGCCTGACCATCAGCTCCTTCGCCGCGGCGATCGTCCTGCTGCTGGCCTTCGTGATCACGGAGTCCCGGGCCAAGGAGCCGATCACCCCGCTCCGGATGTTCGCCGACCGCAATCGCTCGGGCACCTACGTGATCATGCTGAGCCTGGCCGCCGCGATGTTCGGCATGTTCTTCTACATCGTGCTCTTCGTGCAGAACGTGCTGGGGTACAGCCCGATCCAGGCGGGTCTCGCGTTCCTGCCGGTGACGGTCGTGATCGCGGCCGGCGCGGGGCTGTCCCAGCGGTTCCTGCCGGTGCTCGGGCCACGCCCCTTCATGCTCATGGGCTCGACTCTCGCGGTGATCGGACTGGCCTGGCAGACCCTCATCAGCTCGGACAGTTCGTACGTCGGCGGAGTGCTCGGCCCGATGCTCGTGTTCGGCTTCGGGATGGGCCTGAACTTCGTGACGCTGACGGTGACCGCCGTCTCCGGTGTCGCCCAGCACGAGGCGGGCGCGGCCTCCGCGCTGCTCAACGCCACGCAACAGGTGGGCGGTTCGCTCGGTCTGTCCATCCTGACCACGGTGTTCGGCTCGGCCAGCAAGGACGAGGCGAAGAAGCAACTGCCGAAGTTCCTGGCCGACGGATCGGCGGGACAGAAGGCGGCGTTCTCCAAGTCGCACCAACTGCCCGCGCCATGGGGGCACGAGGTGCTCGCGCACGGCATCGCGACGGCCTTCGTCCCGGCCGCCGCGATGGCCGTACTCGCCCTGCTCACCGCCTGGTTGGTGATCCGGGTCCGCAAGAGCGACCTCGACGCCCTCGCGGGCACGGCGGGTGCGGGAGTCGGCTGACCGCCGGCCGGGCCGGGTCAGGGCTCGGCCCACGGACACCAGCGAAAACCCCATGAACACACCCCCAACTGCCGTGCCCTGCCTGTGCGGACTCATGTGTCGCACGGCGACTGCCACGACAACGGGCGAGCGGTCACTGAGAGTTCCCGACGGGCACGGAGAGTTTCGGTCGGATGCGGGCGGCGCTGTCCGGGTGGCGAGGTGGGCAGTCAGACGGACGCCGGAACCCAGCCCGGCAGCGCCTCCGTCCGCTCCAGCCACCCGGCGGGCGGCGCCCCCGCCTTCCCGCCGGCGATCACACCGCCCACGATGGCGCAGGTGGTGTCCACGTCCCCGCCGACCTGGGAGGTGTCCCAGAACGCCCCCTCGTAGTCGCCGAGGCCGCGCGCGGCCGACCAGAGCGCGAAGGGGACCGTGTCGTGAGCGGACGTACGGCGTCCGCAGCCCAGGACGGCCGCGACGGTGCCGGGATCGGCGTAGTCGAGCATGTCCCGGGCGCGCCGCAGGCCCGCGCCGACGGCGCTCTTCGGTACGAGCGCGATGACGCCGTCGAGGAGTTCCTCGGCACTGGGCGGGCCGCCGGGGGCCGCTGCCAGCGCGGCGGCTGCGGCGACGGCCATGGTGCCGACCACGGCCTCACGGTGCTGGTGCGTGGGGTAGGCGGAGATCTCCGCCTGGTGCGTGGCCTGCTCGGGGTCGTCCGCGTACCAGGCGCCCAGGGGTGCGATGCGCATCGCCGCACCGTTGCCCCAGGAGCCCTGTCCGTTGAAGAGCGCGGCGGACAGTTCGCGCCAGTCGCCGCCTTCGCGGACGAGGCGCAAGAGCCGGTTGACTGCGGGTCCGTAGCCGCGGTCGAAGTCGTGGTGTTCGGCGAAGGAACGGGCCAGGGCATCCTGGTCGATGCGGCGGTGGGAGGCCAGGACGGCGACCACGGAGCAGGCCATCTCCGTGTCGTCAGTCCACTGCCAGGGAGTCAGAGGCAGTTCGCGGCGCTTGAGCAGCGGGTGGTTCGCCGGGACGAAGAATTGTGAGCCCAGCGCGTCGCC
Source organism: Streptomyces sp. P5F9 (assembly GCF_057961495.1). NCBI lineage: Bacteria > Bacillati > Actinomycetota > Actinomycetes > Kitasatosporales > Streptomycetaceae > Streptomyces > Streptomyces sp. P5F9. The sequence goes on from NZ_JBXVPZ010000323.1 coordinate 9,711, forward strand.
CACAGCGAGTCCGCGCAAGCTGGCCAGGGCACGGTCCAGGCGCCGGTCGGGAGTGCCGGAAGAGGAGTCAGCGATCATCGGCCCGCCACCCTATCCGGTGATCCCGTACGGCTCCGGGTCTCGCCAGCTGTCGAACGGCCGGTCCAGCGCGTACCTGCCGTCGTCTCCCAGAACGAGCATCCGCATCTCGGCGTTCCCGGGATTCGACAGCGACTCGAACTCCGCGACCGTCCAGTGGAACCAGCGCATGCAGAACAGCCGCATCGCCAGGCCGTGTGTCACCAGGAGCACGTTCGGCGGGTGGTCGGGGGCCTCGAAACTGCGGTACAGGCTCTCCAGGAACCCGCCCACCCGGTCGTAGACGTCGGCGCCGGACTCGCCCTGGGCGAAGCGGTAGAAGAAGTGTCCGTACGCGTCCCGGTACGCCTTCTGGAGGCGTACGTCGTCGCGGTCCTGCCAGTTCCCCCAGTCCTGTTCGCGAAGCCGGGGCTCCTCCCGCACGCGGACGAGGTCGGGGTCCAGGTGGAAGGCCCGGAAGGTCTCGTGCGTACGGCGGTACGGGGAGACGTACACGCTGATGCGCTCGCGGCCGAACACCTCCCGCAACCGCTTTCCGGTCTCCTCTGCCTGTCGCCAGCCCTGGTCGGTCAGCGCCAGGGAATGGTCGGGTTCACGCTCGTACACAGTGTCATCAACATTGCCCGTTGACTCGCCGTGCCGGACAAGGACGATGCGCCGTGGTCGTGCCATGCCAAAACCCTAGATCGAGTGACGGCATATCGAGCACTCGTACGGGCTCCATACGGCGTAGGTCACACGAATTGTGCCCGATGGGCCACATAGGGGCCCACGATTCACGCAGTGGGACGCCGGTGACGTCAGTTCGGATTTCAAACCGTCCAGGACGGTTCCAGTTGGACGATGTCCCCCGTGAGGGAGTCGATGTCCGCCTCGATCTGGGCCCGCAGCGCGAGCCGTTCGACCCGCTCGGTGCGGTACTTGCCGTGCTCGGCGGCCGAGTGCCACATCGACAGCACCATGAACTCGTGTCCCGGGGCCTCGCCGAACAGCCCGCGGAGCATGCCGGGGGAACCGGCCATCGCCGGGTTCCAGACCTTCTCCTGCATCAGCGTGAAGTGCTCGGCGCGCTCCTCGTGGACACGGCACAGGGCCACCCGCACCAGGTCGGCGTCGGTGAAGCGCGGCTCGAAGCCGGTCTTCACGTCGAAGCGGTGGTCGAACAGCTTGACCTGCGCGTCCTTGAAGGTGCCCGCCTGGGCCGACGCCAGCCGGTCGTGGGATCGGGCCATGAAGGAGTCGTAGAAGGCACGGCTTTCCCAGAACGCGAAAATGTGTGCCACCCCTGGCCGCGCTCTGCTCCAGCCTCCCCCCTGTCCCCGAAATCCCGGCTCCCCC
>NZ_JBXVPZ010000324.1:0-11012 GCF_057961495.1 Streptomyces sp. P5F9
GTTGGGGGTGGCTGGGTGTGGTGGATACCCAGGGTTACGGGGAGTGAGAGAGGTGCGTTGTGGCTGGTCGCGCCCACGCGGCGGAGCCGCACATCGATACAGCCCCGCGCCCCTAGAGGCACGCGGGGAGGTCGGACCGTGTGGCGAATGGGGCTTCGGCTACGGGGTCACACGTCCGCGAGCCTTGCCTCCTCCAGGTCCAAGGACCGCTGGAGCCGCCTGCGGGTCGTGTCGCTGATGGTGTGGTCGTCGTAGAGGCGCTGTAGTTCGACCGTCTCCACGGCGATCAGGTCGCGGCGGAGCTGGCGGTAGACCAGATCTGCCGATTCGGCGTGCGCCGCTTGGCCGTTGTTGTCGGAGAGGCGGTCTCGGGCGTCGTCCAGGCGGGCGTTGAGGCCGCGGCGGAGGCGGTCGAGGACGACGTCCGGGACTGCTTCCAACTCGGCCAGTTCGTCCAGGCGGCGGATGCCCGCGTCGGCCAACCGGCAGCGGGCGGAGGCCTCTTCGCGTTCCGTGTGGTCGGGTTCCAGGGCGATTCCGGAGCGGCGGACGACCGGCGCGAGGGTGAAGCCCTGGACGACGAGGGTGACGACCACGACCGACGTGGTGAGGACCAGGACGAGAGGGCGGTCGGTCAGGGTGGCGCCGGTCCTGGTGACCTCGGGGATCGACAGGGCCGCCGCCAGCGGCAGGACACCCCGGGTGCCCGCCCACGTCAGGACCATCGGCACCCGCCAATTCACCCTGTGCACCCCGCCCTTGCGCTGCACCACCGCCGACAGCGGCGCCAGCCACAGCAGTCGTACGGCGATCAGGGTGCCCGCCACCGCGAGCGCGTACAGGGGCCACGCCCGGTCGCCGTCGGACAGCGCCCGTACCTGGGCGGGCAGGGCGAGACCGATCAGGGAGAACACCACGCTCTCCAGCAGGAACACCACCGTGCCGTAGACGGCGTGCAGTTGGAGCCGGATGCGGGCGTTGGTGAGGCGGTCGCCGCGACCGCCGAGGACGACCCCGGCGACGACGACCGACGTCACGCCGGACGTGTGGGCGCCCTCCGCCAGGACGTAGGCCGCGTACGGCGTGACCAGGGAGATCACCGTCTCCAGGACCGGGTCCTCGGTGCGCCGGCGGATCAGCGTGACGATGTAGGCGAGGGCCGCCCCGATGACCGTGCCGCCGCCCGCGAGCACGACGAACTCCCCGCCCGCCGCACCCCAGTTGGCCGCCGCCGAGGCCACGGCGACGCTCACCGCGACCCGGAAGAGGACCAGCGAGGTCGCGTCGTTGAAGAGGGACTCCGCCTGGACCAGGACCTGGACCCGGGGCGGCAGGGCGAGCCGGCGGCCCAGCGCGGTGACGGCGACCGGGTCGGTGCTGGCCAGGACCGCGCCCAGCACGAACGCCATCTGCCAGGAGAGTGGGGTGACCGTCGACGCCACCCAGCCCACGGCCGCCGCCGACGCGAGGACGAGGCCGATCGCGAGGATCCCGACCGGCTTCCACACCGCCTTCAGCTCGCGCCACGACATCTCCTCGGCGCTGGCGTACAGGAGCGGCGGCAGGACGACCAGGCCGATCACGTCCGGGCTGATCTCGATCGACGGGGTGCCCGGCAGCAGGGCCACGGCGAGACCGGCGACCACGAGCAGGGAGGGTGCGGGGATCCGCCACCGGCGGGCGAACGTCGCGACCAGCGTCGCCAGAACCACGAGTGCCAGAACCGTACCGACGCCGCGCATGCCGTCCCCCTGGGGCTTGGACGAGCCCATGTGGGCTCCCCGCCGACCAGACTTCCCGGCACACCGCGCTCACCCTAACCCGGCCGGGCGCCGTCAAGACAGTGTCAACGTCCTCGCGGGCGCCGCCAGAGACGCGTCAAGAAGCCTGCCCGAGGCGCTGCGGGGCGCTTGTCCGGGAGGCGCTGAACGACATACGACGCGGGCGACCGAAGGTCTGCCTCGGGGCGGCGCCGGGTGTCGGCAAGACCTACCGCATGCTCGACGAGGCACGGCGCCGGGCCGCTCGCGGCGCCGATGTGGTGGTGGGGTTCGCCGAGTGCCACGGGCGCCCGCCGACCGAGGCGATGCTCGACGGCCTGGAGGTCGTCGAGCGGGCCCAATGCGCTTACCGGAGCGGGGAGTTCAGGGCGTCACCGTCCGCGCCCAGCTCGCGGACGCCTCCCTGGGCCACACCTGGTCTTTCTACGTCATCCAGTTCGCGACGATGATCCTGCTCGCCCTGTCCGCGAACACGTCCTTCGGCGGGCTGCCGGTGCTGCTGAAGCTGCCGGCCCGCGACAACTGCCTCCCGCATGTCTTCGCCCTCAAGGCCGACCGCCAGGTGCACCGGCACGGCGTGCTCGCGGCGGCCGTGGTGTCCGCGGCCCTGCTGGTGTTCTCCGGGGGCGACACCAACACCCTCGTACCGCTCTTCGCGACCGGCGTCTTCGTCACGGGTTCGGCGCGCTCCTCACCGGCATCGCGGCCGTCGTCGTCACCGCGACCAAGTTCGAGGAGGGCGCCTGGCTGATCGTGATCACCCTGCCCCTGCTGTTCTGGCCTTCGAGACCGTGCACCGCACCTACGCGCACATCGGCGAACGGCTCGGCCTCGGCCGTATCCCGGAACCCCCGCACCGCGCCGGTCCGTCGTGATCGTGCCCGTCTCGTCCCTCTCCCTCCTCACCTCCGAGGCACTGACGGCCGCCGCCTCCCTGGTCCAACTCGCCTGTGAGCGCCGCACGTTGGGCCGTCTGATCGCCGCCTACGTACGGGACGTCTCGGCGGCGGAACCGGACACCCGCGTCACCGTCCTGATCGCGGAGGTGGAGCCCGCACGGCTGTGGCAGCGGCTGCTCCAGAACCAGCGCGGAGCCGTCGTCGCCCATGCCGTACGGCGGGACACGGACGCGGTGATCTGCCGGCTGCGGTTCCGGCTGTTCTGATCCCGGGATCCCGGGCGAGGCGCACACGCCCATTTCGCACCGCCGCCGTAAGAGTCCCGTCAAAGGCGTGTGCGCCGCCGTAAGGGACCCGTCAACGGCGGCCGAATCGGGTCACGGGCGCGGTTACCTCTGAGCGTCCGTTCCATCCGAACCTCATTCCAGGAGTTCACGATGGCCGATCTGGCCTTCGTCGTCACCACGATCGCGGTCTTCGCGCTGGTGGCCCTCGTCGCCAAGGGGGTGACGAAGCTGTGACCGCCGAGAACATTGTCGGCCTCGTCGTGGCCGTCGCCCTGCTGGGCTATCTCGTCCTCGCCCTGATCTTCCCGGAGAGGTTCTGAGCCGCGACATGGGTCCCGTCCTCGCAGGCGTCCTCCAGCTGCTCGCCCTCATAGGCGCGCTGGCACTCGCCTACATCCCCCTCGGCACGTACATGGCCAGGGTCTACTCCTCCGACAAGCACCTGCGGGTCGAGAAGTGGATCTACAAGGGCATCGGTGCCGACCCGAACACCGAGATGCGCTGGCCCGCGTATCTGCGCGGCGTGCTCGCCTTCTCGGCGGTCGGCGTCCTGTTCCTCTACCTCCTCCAGCGCCTTCAGGGCATCCTGCCCGGTTCACTGGGCTTCTCCTCGGTCAACCCGGCGCAGTCGTTCAACACGGCCGTGTCGTTCGTGACGAACACCAACTGGCAGTCGTACTACGGCGAGCAGACCATGGGTCACGTCGTGCAGACCGCCGGTCTCGCTGTGCAGAACTTCGTCTCCGCGGCCGTCGGCATCGCCGTCGCGGTGGCTCTCGTACGGGGCTTCGCGCGCTCGCGCACCGGTGAACTCGGCAACTTCTGGGCCGACTTGGTGCGTGGCGTCATCCGCATCCTGGTGCCGCTGTCGGTCGTCGCGGCACTTGTGCTCGTGGCGTGCGGTGCCGTCCAGAACTTCTCCGGGATCCATGAAGTCGGGCAGTTCTTGGGTGGGCACCAGCAGTGGAACGGCGGTGCGGTCGCCTCGCAGGAGGCGATCAAGGAGTTCGGCACCAACGGCGGCGGTTACTTCAACGCCAACAGCGCCCACCCCTTCGAGAACCCGACGCCCTTCACCAACCTGTTCGAGATCTTCCTGCTGCTGGTCATCCCGTTCGCGCTGACCCGCACCTTCGGCGTGATGGTCGGCTCGATCAAGCAGGGTTACGCGATCCTCGCCACGATGGCCACCATCTGGGTCGGCTTCGTCGCCCTCATGATGTGGACCGAGTTCGCCCACCACGGCGCGGCGCTCCAGGCCGCCGGCGGTGCGATGGAGGGCAAGGAGACCCGGTTCGGCGTCGGGGCCTCGTCCATCTTCGCGGTGTCGACCACCCTGACCTCGACGGGCGCGGTGGACTCCTTCCACTCCTCGTTCACCGGGCTCGGCGGCGGCATCACCATCCTGGGCATGCAGCTGGGCGAGATCGCACCCGGTGGTACCGGCTCCGGCCTCTACGGAATGCTGATCATGGCGGTCATCGCGGTGTTCATCGCCGGACTGATGGTCGGCCGTACGCCCGAGTACCTGGGCAAGAAGATCGGCACCCGCGAGATGAAGCTCGCGGCCTGCTACATCCTGATCACCCCGGCCCTGGTGCTGATCTTCGCGGCCGCCTCCATGGCGCTGCCGACCCCGCCGCACTCCATGCTGAACTCCGGCGCGCACGGCTTCTCCGAGGTGCTGTACGCCTTCACCTCCGCCGCCAACAACAACGGCTCCGCCTTCGCCGGCCTGAACGCGAACACCGACTGGTTCAACACCATGACCGGACTCGCGATGGTGCTCGGCCGCTTCCTGCCGATGGTGTTCGTGCTGGCCCTGGCCGGCTCGCTCGCCGAGCAGAAGCCGGTGCCGGTCACCGCAGGCACCCTGCGCACTGAAAAGCCTTTGTTCACCGGCTTGTTGGTGGGCGCGATCCTCATCATCACCGGTCTGACCTACTTCCCGGCCCTGGCGCTGGGACCGCTGGCCGAGGGGCTGGCGTCATGAGCACCCGTACCGAGAACCAAGAGGACTCGATGTCCACAGCCACTCCGACCCGGGCGCCGCACAGCGATGTGCCGACAGGTCACAAGGACGAGGGACGCGTCGGCGCCGGCCTGTTCGACCCGAAGCAGCTGATCAGGTCCCTGCCCGACGCCTGCCGCAAGCTCGACCCGCGGGTGATGGTCAAGTCGCCCGTGATGTTCGTGGTGTGGATCGGGTCCGTGCTGACCACGATCTTCTCCTTCAAGGACCCGGGCGACTGGTTCGGCTGGGCGATCAGCGCCTGGCTGTGGCTGACCGTCGTCTTCGCCAACCTGGCGGAGGCCGTCGCCGAGGGCCGCGGCAAGGCGCAGGCCGACACCCTGCGCAAGGCCAAGACCGACACGGTGGCCCGCCGTCTGAACGGCACGACCGAGGAACAGATCCCCGGCACCGAGCTGCGCATCGGCGACCTGGTGGTGTGCGAGGCGGGCGACATCATCCCCGGCGACGGTGACGTCGTAGAGGGAGTGGCGAGTGTCGACGAGTCGGCCATCACCGGCGAGTCCGCGCCCGTCATCCGCGAGTCCGGCGGCGACCGCTCGGCCGTCACCGGCGGGACGAAGGTCCTCTCCGACCGCGTCGTCATCAAGATCACGACGAAGCCCGGCGAGACCTTCATCGACCGGATGATCGCCCTGGTCGAGGGCGCCGCCCGGCAGAAGACGCCCAACGAGATCGCCCTCAACATCCTGTTGGCGTCACTCACCATCGTCTTCCTGCTCGCCTGTGCCACGCTGCCGCCGTTCGCGGACTACGCGGGCACGCACCTCACGATGATCGTGCTGGTGGCCCTGCTGGTCTGTCTGATCCCGACGACGATCGGCGCGCTGCTCTCCGCGATCGGTATCGCGGGCATGGACCGCCTCGTCCAGCGGAACGTGCTGGCCATGTCCGGCAGGGCAGTTGAGGCCGCCGGTGATGTCTCGACCCTTCTCCTCGACAAGACCGGCACCATCACCCTCGGCAACCGCCAGGCCTCCGAGTTCGTCCCGGTCGCCGGCGCCACCGAGGCCGAGGTCGCCGACGCCGCCCAGCTCTCCTCGCTGGCCGACGAGACGCCCGAGGGCCGTTCCATCGTCGTGCTGGCGAAGGAGAAGTACGGCCTGCGCGAGCGCCACCAGGGCGAGTTGGCCCACGCAGAGTGGATCGCCTTCACCGCGCAGACCCGTATGTCGGGTGTGGACGTCGACGGACGCAAGATCCGCAAGGGCGCGGCCGGTTCGGTCGTCACCTGGGTCCGGGAGCAGGGCGGCGAGGTGTCCGAGGACGCCGGCGCGCTCACCGACCGGATCTCCGCGGCCGGCGGCACCCCGCTGCTCGTGGCGGTCGAAGACACTGAGGGCGCACGGGTGTTGGGCGTCATCCACCTCAAGGACGTCGTCAAGGCGGGCATGCGCGAGCGGTTCGACGAGCTGCGCCGCATGGGCATCAAGACCGTCATGATCACGGGCGACAACCCGCTGACCGCCAAGGCGATCGCCGAGGAGGCGGGCGTCGACGACTTCCTCGCGGAGGCCACTCCCGAGGACAAGATGGCGCTGATCAAGCGGGAGCAGGCCGGCGGCAAGCTGGTCGCGATGACCGGTGACGGCACGAACGACGCGCCCGCGCTGGCCCAGGCGGACGTCGGCGTCGCGATGAACACGGGCACGTCGGCCGCGAAGGAGGCCGGCAACATGGTCGACCTCGACTCGAACCCGACCAAGCTCATCGAGATCGTCGAGATCGGCAAGCAACTCCTCATCACCCGGGGTGCGTTGACGACGTTCTCCATCGCCAACGACGTCGCGAAGTACTTCGCGATCATCCCGGCGCTGTTCGCGGCCGTCTACCCGGGCCTGGACAAGCTCAACATCATGCACCTGGCCTCGCCCGACTCCGCGATCCTGTCGGCCGTCATCTTCAACGCGCTGGTCATCATCGCGCTGGTCCCGCTCTCCCTGCGGGGCGTGCGGTACCGGCCGGTCAGCGCCGACAAGATGCTCCGCCGCAACCTCGGGATCTACGGCATCGGCGGACTGATCGCCCCCTTCATCGGCATCAAGATCATCGATCTCCTCATCTCCCTCATCCCCGGGCTGTAACTATTCGAAAGCGTGCTGAAGGCCATGAACAACTCCGCTACGAACACAGCCAGGTTGCTCTGGGCGGGCCTGCGGGCGCTCCTCGTGCTGACCCTGGTCACAGGCGTGATCTACCCGCTGGTCGTCACAGGTGTGGCCCAGGCGCTGTTCAACAACAAGGCCAACGGCTCGGAGATCACGTCGGAGGGCAAGGTCGTCGGTTCCTCGCTCATCGGCCAACAGGGCTACAGCCTCGACTACTTCCAGCCGCGTCCCGCCAACGGACTGGGTGTGAACTCGGTCAACACCCAGTACCAGCTGATCCTGTCCGGTGCCACCAACCTCTCCGCCGACAGCAAGGTGCTGCTCCAGCAGGTGGAGAAGGCCAAGGCGGCGGTCGTCAAGGACAACTCGGTGCCGGGCTACACCGTCACGCCCTCCCAGGTCCCCGCCGACGCCGTCACCTCCTCCGGCTCCGGCCTGGACCCGGACATCTCCCCGGCCTACGCCGAGCTCCAGGTCCACCGGGTCGCCGAGCGGAACCACCTCTCCGTGACCCAGGTGCAGAAGCTGGTCGACGAGCACACCGACGGCCGCACCCTCGGCTTCATCGGCGAGCCGACGGTGAACGTGTTGGAGCTCAACATCGCGCTCAAGTCCCTTGTGACGAAGAGCTGATGGCGTTACACGACCGGCAGGGGAGTCGGCGGCTCAGGAGAGATCCCGGCATCGCCGACTCCCGCCGCCATGCCAGGGACCACACGAAAGGCACACCCCCATGACACGGGTGCTGGTGGTGGAGGACGACCCGCAGCTCGTACGGGCTCTCGTGATCAACATGCAGGCCCGGCAGTACGGCGTCGACGCCGCCCCCGACGGAGCCACCGCGCTCCGGCTCGCGGCCGCGCGACAGCCGGACGTCGTGATGCTCGACCTCGGACTGCCCGACATGGACGGCGTCGACGTCATCAAGGCGCTGCGCGGCTGGACCCGGGTCCCGATCCTCGTGCTGTCGGCCCGCCAGGCCTCCGACGAGAAGGTCGCCGCCCTCGACGCGGGCGCCGACGACTACATCACCAAGCCGTTCAGCATGGACGAACTCCTCGCCCGGCTACGGGCCGCCGTCCGCCGCGTCGAGGACGTGCCGCTCGCCCCGACGACCACCCTCGTGACCACCGACGGCTTCACCATCGACCTGCTCGCCAAGAAGGCCACCCGCGACGGACACGACATCCGGCTCACCCCCACCGAGTGGCATCTGCTGGAGATCCTGGTCACCAACCCCGGCCGCCTGATCACCCAGAAGTACCTGCTGCAGGAGGTGTGGGGGGTGACCCAGAGCAACAAGACCAACTATCTCCGGGTCTACATGGCCCAGTTGCGCCGCAAGCTGGAGGGGGACCCGTCGAGCCCCCGTTATCTGATCACCGAGCCCGGCATGGGCTACCGCTTCGAAGGATGACATGGGACGCGGCAAGCTCCGGATCTACCTCGGCGCGGCACCGGGCGTCGGCAAGACGTACGCGATGCTGTCCGAGGCGCACCGGCGGATCGAGCGGGGCACTGACTGCGTGGTCGCCTTCGTGGAACACCACAGCAGACCGCGCACCGAGGTGATGCTGCACGGCCTGGAGGAGATCCCGCGCCGCGAACTGGCCTACCGGGACACACAGTTCACCGAGATGGACGTGGACGCGGTGCTCGCCCGGCACCCCGAAGTCGCCCTCGTGGACGAGCTGCCGCACACCAACATCCCCGGCTCCCGCAACGCCAAGCGCTGGCAGGACATCGAGGAGCTGCTGGCGGCGGGCATCGACGTGATCTCGACCGTCAACATCCAGCACCTGGAATCCCTGGGCGACATCGTCGAGTCCATCACCGGCGTACGGCAGCAGGAGACCGTCCCGGACGAGATCGTGCGCCGCGCCGACCAGATCGAGCTGGTCGACATGTCACCGCCCGCGCTACGGCGCCGGATGGCCCACGGCAACATCTACAAGCCGGACAAGGTCGACGCGGCCCTCTCCAACTACTTCCGGCCCGGAAACCTCACCGCCCTGCGGGAGTTGGCGCTGCTCTGGCTCGCCGACCGGGTCGACGCCTACCTCCAGGAGTACCGCAGCGAACACCGCGTCTCGGCGATCTGGGGCTCGCGGGAGCGGATCGTCGTAGGACTGACCGGCGGCCCCGAGGGGCGCACGCTGATCCGCAGGGCCGCGCGCCTCGCCGAAAAGGGCGCGGGCGGCGAGGTGTTGGCGGTCTACATCTCCCGCAGCGACGGACTGACCTCGGCCTCCCCGAAGGAACTGGCCCAACAGCGCACCCTCGTCGAGGACTTGGGCGGCACCTTCCACCACGTCGTCGGCGAGGACATACCGGCGGCACTGCTGGACTTCGCCCGCGGGGTCAACGCCACCCAGATCGTCCTCGGCGTCTCCCGCCGCAAGGGCTGGCAGTACGTCTTCGGGCCCGGCGTCGGCTCGACGGTCGCCCGCGAGTCCGGCCCCGATCTCGACGTCCACCTCATCACCCACGACGAGGCCGGCAAGGGACGCGGACTGCCCGTGAACCGGGGCACGCGGCTCGGCCGGGACCGGATCGTCCGGGGCTGGCTGGCCGGAATCGGCGGACCACTGCTGCTGACCTGGCTGTTGAGCGGTGTCGCGCCCGAAGTCGGCCTGGCCAACGACATGTTGCTGTTCCTGACCCTGACGGTGGCGGCGGCCCTGCTCGGCGGACTCTTCCCGGCACTGGCCTCGGCGGCGGTCGGATCGCTGCTCCTGAACTGGTACTTCACCCCGCCCGTGCACACCTTCACCATCGCCGACCCCAAGAACATCGTGGCCATCGCGATCTTCGTGGCCGTGGCGGTGTCGGTCGCGTCGGTGGTCGACCTGGCCGCGAGGCGCACTCATCAAGCGGCCCGGCTGCGCGCCGAGTCGGAGATCCTCTCCTTCCTCGCGGGCAATGTGCTGCGCGGCGAGACCAGCCTGGAGGCGCTCCTGGAACGGGTCCGGGAGACTTTCGGCATGGAGTCCGCCGCCCTGCTGGAGCGCGCGAGCGACGTCGAACCCTGGACCTGCGCGGGCAGCGTGGGCCCCCGCCCCTGCCAGAACCCGGAGGACGCGGACGTCGACGTACCGGTCGGCGACCACATGGCCCTCGCCCTCTCCGGCCGGGTCCTGCCCGCCGAGGACCGCCGCGTCCTGGCAGCCTTCGCCGCACAGGCAGCCGTAGTCCTGGACCGCCGCCGCCTCCGCGAAGAGGCGGACCAGGCACGGGCGTTGGCGGAAGGCAACCGCATCCGCACGGCACTCCTGGCGGCCGTGAGCCACGACCTGCGCACACCCCTCGCCGGCATCAAGGCGGCGGTGTCCTCGCTCCGCTCCGAGGACATCGCCTGGTCGGACGAGGACCAGGCCGAGCTGCTGGCAGGCATCGAGGACGGCGCCGACCGCCTCGACAACCTCGTCGGGAACCTCCTCGACATGTCCCGCCTCCAGACCGGCACGGTCACCCCGATCATCCGCGAGGCGGACCTCGACGAGGTGATCCCGATGGCACTGGGCGGGGTCCCCGAGGACAGCGTCGAACTCGACATCCCCGAAAGCCTGCCCATGGTCCCCGTCGACAAGGGCCTGCTGGAACGCGCCGTCGCCAACATCGTCGAGAACGCGGTGAAGTACAGCCCGGAGCGAACTCCCGTACTGGTCAAGGCAAGTGCCATCGCCGACCGCGTCGAGATCCGGGTCGTCGACCGCGGCCCCGGCGTCCCCGACGAGGCCAAGAACCGCATCTTCGAACCCTTCCAGCGCTACGGCGACGCCCCGCGCGGCGCCGGAGTGGGCCTCGGCCTCGCGGTCGCCCGCGGCTTCACCGAAGCCCTCGGCGGCACGCTGAGCGCCGAGGACACCCCGGGCGGCGGCCTCACGATGGTCCTCAGCCTCCAC
>NZ_JBXVPZ010000325.1:0-10992 GCF_057961495.1 Streptomyces sp. P5F9
GCCGCGCACCGCCCCCCGGACGTCCGCGACGAACTCCCGCCAGCCACCGCCGACATGACCCGTGCGACGCCTCAAGTGCCGTGCCCCGGCGGCAAATGCGGCGGGATAGGTGACAACTCCCGCCGACGCGACGGCGATCCACACCCCGGTGAGCAGACATTCGGCGAAGACCCCGAACCGCTCGGCGAAGACCGACTCCCTGCGTGCCTTCACGCGTGCTTCGGCCACCGTCTCAGCCCTTCAGTCCGGAGGTCGCCATACCGTCGATCAGGTACCGCTGGAAGGCGAGGAAGAACAGCAGCACCGGAAGCAGCGCGACGAGCGACATCGCGATCATGCCGCCGTAGTTCGCGGCCACACCGTCGGAGTCGCGGAACATCATCAGGCCCAGTGAAACCGTGTATTTCCCGGGCTCGTTGAGGTAGATCAGCGGGCCCATGAAGTCGTTCCAGGCGTTGATGAAGGTGAAGATCGCGCTGGTGATGAGCGCGGGCCGGCACAGCGGCAGCACGATCGACCAGTAGATGCGCAGGTGCCCGCAGCCGTCGAGCCGGGCGGCCTCGTCCAGTTCCTTCGGCAGGTTGCGCATGAACTGCACCATGAGGAAGACGAAGAAGGCCTCGGTCGCCAGGTACTTGCCGAGCAGCAACGGGACGTAGGTGTTGACCAGTTCGAGCTTCTGGAACATCACGTACTGCGGGATCAGCAGCACGTGGTACGGCAGCAGGAGTGTGCCGATCATCAGCGAGAAGAGCAGGTTGCGGCCGGCGAACCGGATGCGGGCGAAGGCGTAGGCCGTCAGGGAGCAGGAGATGAGGATGCCGACGACCGAACCGAGGGCGTAGAAGAGGGAGTTCTGGAAGAAGGTCCAGATCGAGATGTCGGCGATGCCCTTGGCCAGGCCCTTGAAGTTGGCGAGGATCGGGTGCCCGGGGAAGAGCTGCAGGCTGTTGATGACGTCCTTGCTCGGCTTGAACGAGGCGCCGATGACCCAGACGACCGGGTAGAGGACGACGGCGAGGACGGCCAGCGCCCCGACGTGCCAGACGAGCGAGCCGGTGCGCTTGCGCCCCAGACCCGGGGACTTCGAGACGGTGCCGGCACTCATCGGACGTCCTCCTCGTAGTGCACCCACTTCTTCTGCGACCAGAAGAGGACGGCCGTCACGAGCGCCACGGCGAGCAGCAGCATCCACGCCATCGCGGACGCGAAGCCCATCTGGGCGTTCTTGAAGCCCTGTTGGTAGAGGTAACAGGTGTAGACGAGCGTGGCGTCGGCCGGTCCGCACTGGCTGTTCGAGACTACGTACGCCGAGCCGAAGATCTGGAAGGAGTGGATGGTCTCCAGCAGCACGTTGAAGAACAGCACCGGGGAGATCATCGGGAGGGTGATGTTCCAGAACCGGCGGAAGGGTCCGGCCCCGTCCATCGCGGCGGCTTCGTACAGCTCCCTCGGGACCTGCTTGAGCCCGGCGAGGAAGATGACCATCGGTGCGCCGAACTGCCAGACGGTGAGCGCGACCAGGGAGTAGAGGATCCAGTCGGGGTCGCCGACCCAGCCGCCGACATGGGAGCCGAACAACGACTGCGTACGGTCCACCACGGCGCCGTCGGAGAACAGCGTCCGCCAGACGAAGCCGATCGAGACGCTCGCGCCGATGAGTGAGGGGGCGTAGAAGGCGGCCCGGTAGAGGGCCTGGCCGCGGCGGCTCTGCGCGAGCAGCATGGCCACGCCGAGCGCGAGGATCAGTTTCAGCGGGGTGCCGATGACGACGTATTTCGCCGTCACCTCGACCGACTTCTGCCACCGGGGGTCGTCGAACATCCGGGTGAAGTTGTCGAAGCCGATCCACTTCGGGCTGTCGAAGAGGTTGTAGTCGGTGAACGCGAAGTAGAGGGAGGCGACCATGGGGCCCGCGGTCAGCAGCAGGAAGCCGGCGATCCATGGGGACATGAAGAGGTAGCCGGCGAGGTTCTCGCGGCGCCCCCGCCGCTTCAGGTCGGCGGGGGCTGCGGAGCGGGTCGGCCGGGCGTCGGGCGGAGCGTCCTTGACGAGCGTCACGGCGGTTCCCATCAGGCGGAGAAGGCGGCCTGCGCCTCGGAGAAGAACTGCTTCACCGCGTCGCCGACCTTGGTCTTGCCCAGCGCCATGTCCCCGCCGATGCGGAGGAAGGCGGACTCGGCGGTGTCGGCCCCGGACGGGTGCGGGGTGATCGTCCCGAGGACACCGGCCTTGGCGGTGTCCACCTCGTACTGGGCGATCTCCTTCTGGACCGTGTCGGTCGGTTTGAACGCGTCGTACTGGTCGGTGGTCGCGAGGATGCCCCGGTCGTAGCCCATGATTTTTCCGACCGAGGGGTCGTGGACCATGAAGTTGATGAACTGGGCGACCTCCTTCGGGTGCTTGGTGCGCGCGGAGCCGCTGAGCATCAGGGACGCGAGGTACTGGCCGGTGTCCTTGCCGTCGGTGGTGGGGATCGGCGCGAGGCCGTAGTCGCTGGTGCCCTCCGCCGTGTAGCGGACGGTGAAGTTGTCCCAGGTGAATTCCGAGGCTCCGTGTCCGGCCGAGAGCGAGGACTTGGGGGTGTCCTGGGCGACGACCTTCGGGGAGGTGACGATCCCGGCCTTCACCCGGCCGTATCCGTCCGTCCACCACTCCGTCAGATCCGACTCCTCGAAACCGAGTCCGTCCTTGGTGAAGAACGCCTTGCCGTTCTGCCGGAGGTAGAGGTCGTACAGGTACATGATGCTGAAGTAGCCCGTGTCCCCGGGGACTTCGGTCTTGTCGTGGATCGTCTTGAGGGCCTTGAAGTACTCGTCCCAGGTCCAGCCCGCGGTGGGGTCGATGCCCGCCTTCGCGTAGACCTTCTTGTCGATGACCAGCGCCATGGTGTTCGAACCGACCGGAACACCGAGCTGCTTGCCGTCGACCTCGCCGACTTTCACGACGCCCGCGCGGAAGTGATCCAGGCTCAGATTCCCCGCGTCGACCTGTGACCTGAGATCGAGCAGGATGCCTCTCTTGTCGTACTTCCGAAGAAATCCCACAGCGTTCTGGAATACGTCCGGTGGATTTCCGCCCGCGGCCTGCGTCTGGAACTTCTCCCAGAAAGAGGGATAGTCCTGAAAGTCCGTCTTCACCTTGATCTTCGGATACTTCTTCTCGAAGAGCGCGATGGACTGATTGATCTTTTTCGCCCGCTCCTCGGCACCCCACCACGAGTAACGGATCGTCACATTCCCGTCCGCGGACGTGCCGTCGTTCCCGCCGCACCCCGTCGCC
Organism: Streptomyces sp. P5F9; assembly: GCF_057961495.1. Taxonomy (NCBI): domain Bacteria; kingdom Bacillati; phylum Actinomycetota; class Actinomycetes; order Kitasatosporales; family Streptomycetaceae; genus Streptomyces; species Streptomyces sp. P5F9. The sequence goes on from NZ_JBXVPZ010000325.1 coordinate 3,283, forward strand.
GCCAGCCCCAGCGTGACCGCCGAGACTCCGCCGGCCTTCAGGACCGTACGCCTCTCCACATTCGTGCCGGTTCCCATGATGGGCCCTCCCCGTAGCGTCGTTGCCACCTGCATGAATCGTTTCAAGTAAGCGCTTGCTGGCACAAGCTACGGAGGCCCTCGGGGTGCGTCAATGATTCGGACAGGATTTTCTTGCGGACCGGCCGAGTGCTACGACGGCGCCGCCGGGCGCATTGCGGAGGCGAAGGGACGGACACCGCAGGTGAGGCGCGCGTGGCCGGTCGGCCGAACAGGAAGCGGCCTGCCGTGCCCGAACACCGGGCGGCCGAAAAACGCCTGAGCGGTGGGGGCGTGACCGCGCGGTCCGGTGGCTGAACGACGACGGCCCGCCTGTGTGATCACAGGCGGGCCGTCGGTCCGGGTGGGCGATACTGGGTTCGAACCAGTGACCTCTTCGGTGTGAACGAAGCGCTCTCCCACTGAGCTAATCGCCCGGGCGCACGGAGAACATTACCCCATGTCAGCGGGTGCCCCGACCAGCGCCGGAAGGCCCCCGGAGGCCGTCAGCGGGTCACTGGTCCTTGATCTTCCAGGGCATCACGACGCCGAACTTCCAGACGTAGACGCCGACAAGGGCGACCACGATGACCAGGCCGATCGAGGTCAGGACGATATTGCGGCGGCGTACGGCGGGATCGAGCGCGCGCTGTGCCGCCTCGGTCACCTTGCGCTTCGTCCAGCGGAGCACCAGCTGGGCCCAGACGAACTCGGTCGCCCAGATCGCCATGCCGCCGAAGATCACGACCCAGCCGGGTCCCGGCAGCGGCAGCATGATGACGCCGGCGACGACGACCGCGAGGCCGATGACGAAGACGCCGACCTGCCAGCTCAGATGCAGCGCACGGCGTGCCTTGATGAATTCCGGCGCCTTGGAACCGAGCCCTTGCCCGTCCCGCGCCCCGTCCGCCCGCGTCTCGTCGGCCGCCCCGCCCGACGTCACGACAACCTCACCCGGCTCGTCACTCCCCGTATTCATACGGACAAACCCTACCCGAGGGAAACCAGTCACCGGAATGGCCGCACCGCGCGATCGAGCCCTCGGCCGGAAGAGTTACGTAAAGGCACGCAAAACACTCAGAGGGGTTTACAACGGCACCGTAGGTGGCATGTCGATTTCGCCGACGTGCGAATCCCCGAGCGCACACTGAGCGAAAGGCCCTGGCGCTTATGAACACCACGGTCAGCTGCGAGCTGCACCTGCGCCTCGTTGTGTCGAGCGAGTCATCCCTGCCTGTCCCCGCAGGCCTGCGGTACGACACGGCCGACCCCTACGCCGTGCACGCCACCTTCCACACCGGAGCCGAGGAGACCGTCGAGTGGGTGTTCGCCCGCGACCTTCTCGCGGAGGGCCTCCACCGGCCCACCGGCACCGGCGACGTCCGAGTCTGGCCATCCCGTAGTCACGGTCAGGGCGTCGTCTGCATCGCACTGAGCTCTCCCGAGGGCGAAGCCCTGCTGGAGGCTCCCGCGCGGGCTCTGGAGTCCTTCCTGAAGCGGACGGACGCCGCCGTGCCACCTGGCACGGAGCACCGGCACTTCGACCTGGATCAGGAGCTGTCGCACATCCTGGCGGAGAGCTAGAGCGAGGTCCCAACCAAGCCGCCCGGCGCCGTCCGAACTCGGGGAGACGGCTCGGGCACAGACAACCGCATAGGGCATACACCGGCGCCGTCGCCGCGATTCGTCGCGGGGGCGGCGCCGGTGCGCGTGCCGACCCGGGCCCCGGCGACTCCCCGCGGTCCGCCGTCCGCGCGGTCCTCCGCGGTCCGGGGAACCGCGACGGGCGCGGTGCCGTTCATAGAGACATGGGGCCGTCCTCCGGGAAGCCACTACCATCGGCCAGCATCGGCGGGCGTCCGCCCGACCCCCAGGCCAGGGAGCGAAACGTGCTGATCACCCACGACACCCGGTGCGCCCTCGACACCGTGGTCGATCTGGTGAACACCGCACCGGAGGACGCTGCGGCGCCGGACGGACTGCAGGATGTCGCGCTGCTCGCGGATTTCGTACGGAACCACGAGATCAGCGATGTCGGGGTGCTGTCGGAGTTCGACCTCTCCGCCGTGCGCAAGATCCGCGGCCGGTTCACCGCGGTCTTCTCGGCCCCGGACCCCCGGACCGCCGCCGGGCTGATCAACGACCTGGTCGCCGCCGCGGGCACCACACCCCGGCTCACGGACCACGACGGCTACGACTGGCATGTGCACTACTTCGCGCCGGGCGCCTCGGTCGCCGACCATCTCGCCGCGGACTGCGGGATGGCGCTCGCGTTCTTCGTAGTGGCCGGCGAGCAGGAGCGGCTGCGCCGCTGCGAGGCCCCGGACTGCCGGCGTGCCTTCGTCGACCTCTCCCGGAACCGCTCCCGCCGGTACTGCGACAGCCGGACCTGCGGGAACAGGCTGCACGTGGCCGCGTACCGGGCACGGCGCAAGGAAGCGGCGGGCTGACGCCCGCCGCCGGCCGGCCCGGCACGAAGGAATCGATGAGTTCGTGGCCCCCGGCGGGTGACGTCGGGGACCACGAGTACGGCTCACAGCATCAGCAGGTCGTGCAGCGAGGCCATGAGCAGCAGACACCCGATCACCGCTAGGAAGATCATCAGCGGTGGCTGGGAAAGGGCGAAAAGGCACCCGCGCGGCTCGTCCTTCGGCGGCGCGGCGTCGCTCTGTGTCGTGTCCAGCATCTCGCGGCGATGATGACGCAGCGGAGGCTCCTGGCGCGATCAACACGCCCGCTATGAGAGGGAGTTCGCCGAATTCCGTGATGTCCGTTTCGAGTCGCGACGACTCCTGAACGCTTACCGGCGGACCTGGCTCACTCTGTGTCGTTTCAGTCGCGGTCCCGTCCGACCGTCATATGCCGTGCTTCTTCAGGATGGCCTCGATGTCGCTGAAGTCGTCCCCGCTCTGCGCGCGGGGCGTGGCCGCGGGCCGGGTCGCCGGGCGCTTGGCCGGACCCAGGGAGGGGGCGGAGGCCGCCGGAGCCACCGCGTCCGACTGGGCCGAGGCCCGGGCCGCCTTGCGTTCCTTGCGCGTGCCGCCACCGCCGCGACGGCGCTCCACGGCACGCGTGCCCATGAAGAGCAGCCAGGCGCCGCCCAGCACGACGAAACCGGCCCAGGCCGTAGGACTGAACGCGGTGTCGGCCACCCAGCCGACGACACCGGTCATCACCAGGCCGACCGGCACCAGCGAATAGGCCGCGATACGGGCGGCGGAGAGAAAACGCTTGCGATACGCCGTGACCGCCGCGATGCCCAGGCCGGCCGCGGAGACGGCGGAACAGACGGTCTCGGCAATCATCCGGTCCTCCAGGCAGTTTCCGTCGGGCAGGTCTCGGTCGGACGAGTTCGGCCGGTCCGGTCGGACACGTCAGTCCGGGCAGGTCGCACTTCGTCCCTTCCATCCTGCACCGTCCGGTCCCCGGGAGGCCATGCCCCGGTAGGACATCAGGGACATCTCCGGGTCGCATCCTCCCCAGGTGCCGGTCGGCGTCGTACGAGTGCGGCCCGTGGTCCCGGTTGGGGCGGCGCGGCCGGGGCTGGGAGACTGGCCCCATGAGTGACCTCCCCTCCGTGCGCACCCCCGTCCTCGACGTCTGGTGCGAGCTCCAGTGCCCGGACTGCGACACCGCCCTGGACGATGTACGCGCCCTGCGGGCCCGCTACGGCGACCGGCTGGAGGTGCGGCTGCGGCACTTCCCGCTGGAGAAGCACAAGCACGCGTTCGCCGCCGCGCAGGCCGCCGAGGAGGCCGTGGAACAGGGGCGGGGCTGGGACTACGTCGAGGCCGTGCTCGGCCGGGTCGCGGAGCTGGACCGTGAGGGAGAACCCTTCCTGGTCGAGGTGGCCGGTGAACTCGGTCTGGACGCCGAGGAGTTCGACACCGCCCTGATCGACGGCCGGCACATCCTGATCGTCGACGCCGACCAGGCCGAGGGCAAGGCCATCGGGGTCACCGGCACCCCGACGTACGTCATCGGCGGCGAGCTTCTCGACGGCGGCAAGAGCCAGGACGGGCTCCGCGGCCGCATCGAGGAGATCGCCGACCGGTTGCTGGCCGGGGGCGAGTGAGCCTCGGACCGAGTCTCAGAGCAGGCCCTTGTACAGGTGGTAGGTGACCGTCTCGTAACCGAGTGACTCGTAGAGCCGCTCGGCCGGGGTGTTGCCCGCGAAGACGTTCAGCCGGATCGTCGGCAGACCGGTCGCGATGCCCTGCGCCTCGGCCAGGAGCATCAGGGTGCGGCCGTGGCCCCTGCCCCGATGGCGTGCGTCGGCCTCGACCTTGTAGACGAAGGCCTTGCCGTCACGGGGACCCGTCCAGAGCGTGCCGACCGCGGTCCCCTCGTGCTCCAGGACACTGAAGACCATGTCCGCGGTGTCCACTCCGTGGGGCAGCAGGGCGGCGTTGCCCCGCAGCGCCTTGGTCCGGGCCTCCGCCTCGGGCACCCCGCGCTCGGTCCAGCTCTGGATGAAGGACTCCGTGTCGAGCTCTTGCCAGGGGCCGAACTCCTCCTGCGTCATGGGCCGCCCCCGGCTCCCCGCGGGCAGTTCGGGCGCGATGACGCCGAGGGACTTCTCCATGTGGCGGTTGCGGACGACGTAGCCGAGGTTGGTCGCCATCCTGAGCGCCACCTCCGCCTCCGCGGGCACGGAAGCCTCGATCCGCTCGCAGCCCCAGCCCCGCACCACCTCCTCGGCGGCGAGCGCGGCCACGGTGCCCCGGCCGCGTCGGCCGTCCTGCTCATCGATACGCAGGTCCAGGATCTGAGCCACCGAGTCGCCGAAGAACGGACTCGTGCCGAGGTGGATCAAGCCGACGGGACGGCTGTTCACACACACCTGATAGCGGCGTGAACGCGTCCCGTCGGCCTCGCGCTGAAGCGGCTCGGTCGGCCGCAGGGTCGTGGTCATCAACTGTGTTCTACCCGACCTGGAGCCCAAGGTCAGCCTCTTAAATTAGGCCCTTAGGGATCAAGGTCGTCGCCCGACCGCTCGTCGAACACGCGCATGGCCTTGGCGGTCACCGGCCCCGCCACACCCGGGAGTTGACGCTCGTCGACGAGGTGAACGGCCTGGACGTCCCGCAGCGACGACGTGAGGAAGACCTCGTCGGCGCGTTCCAGGACGTCCAGCGGCAGGTCGGTCTCCTTGGCGCCGGTCCATTCGACGGTCAGGGCGCGGGTGATGCCGGCGAGACAGCCGGAGGTGACCGGCGGGGTGTGGAGCTCGCCGTCCAGCACCACGAAGACGTTCGAGCCTGTGCCCTCGCAGAGTTGGCCGACCGTGTTGGCGAACAGGGCCTCGGAGGCGCCGTGTTGGTGGGCGCGGGCGAGGGCGACGACGTTCTCGGCGTAGGAAGTCGTCTTGAGGCCGGCGAGGGCGCCGCGTTCGTTGCGGGTCCAGGGGACCGTGACGGTGGCCGTGGAGTCGGGGCGGCGGCTCGCCTCTCCGAGGGCGACCACGAGGGTCGGGCCGTGCTCGCCGCGGTCGGAGCCGAGGGGGCCGTGGCCGCCGGTGTACGTGATGCGGAGCCGGCCGAACGGCATCGGGTTGGCGTCGAGGACGGCCGCGCAGCCGCGGCGGACCTCGTCCAGGTCGGGGTCGGGCAGCCCGAGGCCGCGCGCGGAACGGGTCAGCCGGTCGAGATGGCGGGTCAGCGCGAACGTCCTGCCGTCCGTCGCCTTCACCGTCTCGAAAATGCCGTCGCCCACGGTCAGTCCGTGGTCGAAGACGGAGACACGGGCGGACTCGATGTCCTGGAGCCCGCCGTCGAGCCAGATCTTCATGAAAGAGCCTCTCCGCTCACCTCGTACACGCCCGACGCTATCGCGAGCAGCCGTGACGCCTTCAGCTCGGTCTCCCGCCACTCCCCCTCGGGGTCCGAGCCCCAGGTGATGCCCGCGCCGGTGCCGAAGCGCAGCATGCCGTCGGCGCGGTCGATCCAGAAGGTGCGGATGCCGACGGCCAGTTCGCCGGCCCCCCGGTCCGCGTCGACCCAGCCGATGCCCCCGCAGTAGGGGCCGCGGGACGCGGTCTCCAGGGCGTCGATGATGCGCAGGGCACTGGACTTGGGCGCGCCGGTGACACTCCCGGGCGGGAAGGCGGCGGCCAGCAGCTCCGGCCAGCCGGCGGCGGCGGGCAGCTCTCCTCGTACCGTCGACACGAGGTGGACCAGACCCGGATGCTTCTCCACGACACACAGGTCCGGGACGGTCACGGTCCCCGTGGCGCACACGCGGCCGAGGTCGTTGCGGACCAGGTCCACGATCATCACGTTCTCGGCGTAGTCCTTCTGCAGCAGGTCCGCCTCCGTCCGCCCGGTGCCCTTGATCGGGCCCGACTCGACGACCCGGCCGGTGCGGCGCAGGAAGAGTTCGGGCGAGGCGGTGGCTGTCTCGACGCCGTGGTCGGGCAAGCGGATCGTTCCTGCGTACGGCGCCGGGTTGCCGCGTGCGAGCAGGGCGGTGAGGGCGTCCACGTCGGCGTCGGGAGCGACCGGTGCGGACAGGACGCGGCACAGGTTCGCCTGGTAGACCTCGCCGGCCGCGATGTGGTCCCGGATGCGGCGGACGCCGGCGGTGTAGGCGGCGCGGTCGAGGGAGGAGGTCCAGGCCTCGGTCGCGGGGCCGCGCCAGGCGCCGGGGGCGGGCGCCGGGACCGGTTCGTGCCGTACGTCGCGGAAGCGCGCGCAGGTCAGACGGCCCTCGAAGTCGGCCGCGACCGCCCAGAAGCCGGTGGAGTCCAGGGCCGCGGGATCGCTGGTGACATCGAGGAGACCAGTGGCGACACGGCCGCCGAAACGGGCGAGAGGGGTGAGGCGGGACACGCCGTCGAGTCTATGGCGGGTGTCTCACAGGTCGCCCGGCCATGTCACCGCGGGTGCCCTGACCATGTGTTCCCGTAGTCGCAGGCCAGCACGCTGCACAAACGCGTTTTTGTGCTGGCCCCGGAATCCGCTAGAGTTCAACTCGTCGCCGCGACGCGCAAGCCGAGCGGAAACGACAAGCGGACGTAGCTCAGTTGGTAGAGCGCAACCTTGCCAAGGTTGAGGTCGCCAGTTCGAACCTGGTCGTCCGCTCGCAGGAAAGTGGGGGAACTTCCCGAACCCCTACGCTCCTGGTGGAGTGGCCGAGAGGCGAGGCAACGGCCTGCAAAGCCGTCTACACGGGTTCAAATCCCGTCTCCACCTCCAAGGACGATTAGCTCAGCGGGAGAGCGCTTCCCTGACACGGAAGAGGTCACTGGTTCAATCCCAGTATCGTCCACTGGTCCGCAAGGATCCCCGCGCGATTAGCTCAGCGGGAGAGCGCTTCCCTGACACGGAAGAGGTCACTGGTTCAATCCCAGTATCGCGCACGCACCGCCCATGATCCCCGGATCGTGGTCCCGAGGACGATTAGCTCAGCGGGAGAGCGCTTCCCTGACACGGAAGAGGTCACTGGTTCAATCCCAGTATCGTCCACACCGAAGCCCCCAGCGCTCATAGCGTCCGGGGGCTTCTTCGTGTGCCGGTCAGCTGGAGAACAGCATGTGGCCGAAGCTCTTGTGCCGGTGGTGGCCGCCGTGACCGCCGTAGTGGCCACCGCCGTGACCGCCGCCGTGCGGGGCGCCCCAGGCGGGCGCGGACGGGGCGGGGTAGGCCTGCGGGCC
>NZ_JBXVPZ010000326.1:0-10969 GCF_057961495.1 Streptomyces sp. P5F9
CTCCGGCCGCGGGGGCAGAGGACGTACCCCCCACAGCCACAGCCGACAGCAGCTTCACCGTGTCGGAGTGCCCCGAAGGGCAGTCCGCCGGCGCGGAGGACTCCGCCATAGGCCGGCTGACTTCGAACGTGGATCCACAGGTACGGCAGCGGTACTCGTAGCGAGGCATGACAGCAGGCTAGCCCCACTCCGATGTGAGCACGGCACCTTGTTTTTTCATGAAGGTTTCGGCTGTGTCCTGTTCTGTCGTTTTCTTATATGGAGAACTTGCGAAGACCACTGGTAATTTGAGGGCGCCACGTGATCTGTGAGGCCGGGGGGAACCGGGATTTGCAGTCGTGTTCACGGCAACCATTTCAGACCCTCGTACGTCAATGCGTCTGCCTGTGCGAGCAATACGGAGTGCGGAGGGGAGTCGCGTCGTGACCCACGAGGGGGACGGGGAGGAGCGCCAGGCACCGGACGAGACCATGCAGTTGAAGCTCCCCGCCGGGTTCAGGCCGGACGAGACCATGCAGCTGCGGTTGTCCGACCTGGAGATACCGGAGGCGCCGGAGATACCCGAGGGGGAGACGAAACCGGTGCGGCACCGGGGCCGCAAGGCCCACCGCGCGTCCCTCCGCAGCCGTCTCTCCCACCTCGCCGCAGCCCTCGGTCCACGCTTCGCTCCGGCCGTCGCCCACCTCGTCCCGGTGGTGACCTTCCTCACTCCGTACGTCCGCAAGCTGCGCCCGGTGTACCCGCGCCCCGGCCGTACGGACTGGCGCCGCTGGATACCCTCCTGGCGGCAGTGGCTCGGGGGCGTGCTGGCCGCCGTAGGGTTCAGCGGACTGTTCCTGGTCGTCGCCTACGCGACCACCGACATCCCCTCGAACCTCAACACGTACGCCACCCAGCAGGACAACGTGTACTTCTGGTCCGACGGGACGCCCATGGCCCGGACCGGCTGGGTGCAGCGGCAGGCGATGCCGCTGAAGGACATCCCGACCGACGTCCGCTGGGCGGTGCTCGCGGCGGAGAACGAGAGCTTCTACAGCGACCCCGGCATCTCCATGAAGGGCATCGCCCGCGCCCTGTACCGCACGGTCGGCGAGGGGGACACCGAGGGCGGCTCGACGATCACCCAGCAGTACGTGAAGAACGTCTATCTGACCCAGAACCAGACGGTGAGCCGCAAGTTCACCGAGGCGATGATCTCCCTCAAGCTCGACAACAAGATGAGCAAGGACAAGATCCTTGAGGGGTATCTCAACACCAGCTGGTTCGGCCGCGGGACCTACGGCCTTCAGCGCGCCTCGCAGGCGTACTACGGCAAGGACGTCAGCCAGCTGAACGCGAGCCAAGGCGCCTTCCTGGCCTCGCTGTTGAAGGGCGCGGGCCTCTACGACCCGACGCTCAGCAAGGCCAACCACGCCCGGGCGGTGGCCCGTTGGTCGTGGATCCTCGACCGCATGGTGAAGATCGGCAAGCTGTCGCCGGCCGAGCGCGCGAAGTACAAGACCTTCCCCGAGCCGCTCAAGCAGTCGAAGACCTACGACACCGGCAAGCAGAGCGACTACCTGGTCGAACTGGCCACGCAGTACGTGAAGAAGACCGCGCACATCTCGGACAAGGACTTCGACCTCGGCGGCTACCAGATCTACACGACCTTCGACCGCAAGCGGGAGACCGAGCTGACCGACGCCGTGAACAAGGCCCGCAAGGACGCGCAGAAGAAGAACGCCGACACGGCGAAGACCGCGCACTACGGCGCCTCCTCGGTGGCCTCCGACGGCCGGATCCTCGCCGTCTACGGCGGCCCCGACCACCGTACGCAGGGCTACAACGACTCCAACGCCACGACTGTGCCCGCCGGTTCGGCCTTCGAGCCGTTCGTGTACGCGGCCGCCCTGGAGCACGGGGTCACCAAGACCCGTGGCAGACCGCCGACTTCGGTCACCCCGGACACGCTGTACGACGGGGACGACGCCGTGCCGGTCACCACACCCGAGGGGCCGTACTGGGACCGCAGCGGCAAGAAGGTCGCCGCGCACAACGACGGCGACAAGTCCTACGGGCAGATCAGTCTGCGCCAGGCCCTCGCCCGGTCCGTGAACACCCCGTTCATGCAGCTGGGCATGGACACCGGCCTGACGACCGTACGGAAGACCGCCGAGGACGCCGGACTGCTGTCCTCCAGTTTCGGCGCCCAGGTCCCCGCACTGTCGCTGGGCAACGCCACGCCCAGCGCGCTGCGGATGGCGAGCGCGTACGGCACGTTCGACGCCGGGGGTGTCCACACCGAGCCGTACTCGGTCCGCCGTATCACCCGCAACGGCGCCACGGTCGCCCTGGAGCGGCCGGAGCCGAACCGGGCGATGAGCAAGGAGACCGCGCGTGAGGTGACGGAGGCGCTCACCGACTCCTTCGGCCTCACGCATCCCACCGCCGCCAAGACCGCCGGGACCGAGGTGGCGGGCAAGACCGGCACCACGCAGGACGACACCGCGGCCTGGTACGTCGGGACGGCCGAGTCCGTGTCGACCGCCGTCGTCGTCTACCGCATCGACCTGAGCAAGAGCCTCGAACCTCTGCCGCTGAAGGGAGTTTCCGGCACGCCAGCAACCGACGTCCCCTACGGCATCTGGTCGAGAGCCATGACCCCGCTCGGCTGACCACCGCAGCGAAACCGCCACCTCCTCGCAGAATGAGCCGCCCATGAAGCCCCCGACGAAGGCACCGTCCGGTCGCCGCCGCAGAGCCCCCGAACCGCGCCGTCGTACCCCGAAGCCGGGGTTCCTCACCCTGGCCGTGTTCCTTGTCGTCGCCTCACTGGTGACCGGGTATCTGGCGTTGAACCGGGACAACACGGCGCCCACCGCGTCGGCCGGCAAGAACGCCGAGCCCAAGTCGACCAAGGAGCCTGCCTGGGACGGCAAGACGCAGGTGCTGGGGGACGGCTCGACCTCGTACACGGGGCCGCAGCAGGACCAGTTGAAGGCCGTGCCGCTCAAGCCCGGTGAGAAACCACCCCAGTTCGTGGTCTTCTCCTGGGACGGGGCGCTCCAGGGGGACGACAAACTCTTCTCGCACTACCGGGAGATGGCGAAGGAGTACAACGCCCACATGACCTTCTTCCTCACGGGCATCTATCTGCTGCCCAAGAGCAAGAGGGACCTGTACCACCCGCCGATGCACTCGGTGGGCTCGGCGGCGATCGACTTTCCGACCGACCAGCACATCCGGGACACGCTGGAGCAACTCCGCCTGGCCTACGAGCAGGGCAACGACATCGGCACCCACTTCAACGGCCACTTCTGCGAGGCCAAGGGCGGCGGTGACTGGAGCGTCGCGCAGTGGAAGAGCGAGATCGACCAGTTCTTCTCCTTCGTCGAGAACTGGAAGACCAACACCGGCTACACCGACATCCCGGCCCTGCCCTTCGACTTCAAGAAGGAGGTCGTCGGCGGCCGCGCCCCCTGCCTTGAGGGCCAGCCCAACCTCCTGAAGGCGCTGAAGGGTTACGGCTGGAAGTACGACGCCAGCTCCCCGGGCGACTTCCAGATATGGCCCACCAAGAAGGACGGCCTCTGGGACTTCCCGCTCGAACTGCTCCCCTACGGGGACAACATCCAGGCCCTGTCGATGGACTTCAACTTCCTCTACAACCAGTCGGGCGGCGCTACCCAGGGAGATCCCTCGAAGTTCGCCGACTGGGAGAAGAAGACCGTCGACTCGTACATGGCCGGCTTCAACCGCGTCTACTACGGCAGCCGGGCGCCCCTGTTCATCGGCAACCACTTCGAGAACTGGAACGGCAGCATCTACATGAAGGCCATCGACCAGATCATCCCGAAGATCTGCACGAAGAAGGGCGTCAAGTGCGTGTCCTTCAGGGAGCTTTCGGACTGGATGGACGTCCAGTCGCCGCAGACTTTGCAGCAGTTGCGCAGCCTGGACCCGGCCCAGTCGCCGGACTGGTCCACGGTGGTCAAGTGACCTTTCGGGACTGGTGAAGTGACCAAGTGCAACCCCCTTCACAGGAGCCACACATGGCGTGCGAAGATGCCCTCGCCCGGTAGGCGTACCGGCGTAGAGGGGAACACCATTGAAATCCAGAAAACTGAGCCGTAAGCGGAGCCGTACGGCCATAATCTCGGCGGCCGCCGCCTCGGTCGTCGCCGGCGTCGCCCTCGTGCCCAACTGGAGCGCGGGCGCTGCCGTCGTCGACGACCCGACCGTGAACGCCGCGACCAAGGCGACCTTCCAGAAGCTGGCCGACGCGGTCTTCACCGACCGTACCCAGGCGCTCGTCCACGGGGCCACGACGAAGCAGAGCACCTCGCGCTTCTCCGGCGACGTCCGCCTCTCCAGCACCCAGTCGCGGGACGAGAAGTCGGCGCTGAGCCGGCTGCGCGGCCGCCAGAGCAGCATCGCGAAGCTCGGCGAGACCTACAGCACGGGAAGCACCAAGGTCACGCTGGACGCGACCCGGGTGACCGGCCGGACCGCCAAGGCCGATGTCACCGAGACGACCACGCTGACGTACGCGAAGGCCACGGGGAACGAGCCGAGGACCACCGGCTTCCAGGCCCACCACGAACTGACCTTCAAGGCCGACCAGCAGGGCACCTGGCAGCTGTCGAACATCCAGGACACGGACACCGGCGGCCTCGCCGTCAACACGGTGGCCAAGCCCGCGGTCAAGGCGTCGCCCGCCCCGGCCGACGACGGCAACACCACGCCGGACGCGCCGCGCGCGGCCACCACCCGCAACCCGGTGGCGGTCCCGAAGACGAGCACGACGTACGACTACAAGGCGATGGCGGCGTACGCCGAGAAGTACTGGAACGTCTACAACACCGCCTACCCGGACTTCAACGGCCACGCGGACGGCGGCGACTGCACCAACTTCGTCAGCCAGTCCCTGAAGGCCGGCGGCTGGAAGCACGTCCCGGGCTATGTCTACGACTACACGAAGTGGTTCGGCACCGCGGACATCCAGTCGGACTCCTTCGTCGGCGTCAACGAGTGGTCCTGGTTCGCGCAGAACTCCAAGCGCACCACCCCGCTCGCGAACGTCTACCAGCTGGAGGTCGGCGACGTCCTCCAGATGGACTTCGACCGCGACGGCGCCAAGGACCACACGATGATCGTGACGGCCAAGAGCAACGGCGTCCCGTACGTCACGTACCACTCGAACAACACCCTGCGCAGGTCGGTGGCGAGCCTCATCGCGTCGTACCCGAACGCGTACTACTACGCGTACCGCACCTGAGATCCACAGCTCGGCGTAGTCCCACCGGCCCCCGGTCGCATGCTTCGGCACGCGGCCGGGGGCCGTCGCGCGCTCAGTGTCCGGGGGTCCCGCGTTCCTCGCGGATCTGGCCGACCACCCTGGCCACGGACTGGCGTACGGCTTCCGTCTCCGTCAGGAAGTGCCAGTAGTCGGGGTGGCGGCCCTCCAGCGTGGTGATCGCGCGGTCGAGGCGGGCCACGGCGTCGTCGAGCGGGCGGGCGTGGCGGGGCTCGGGTGTGGTGCGGCCGGACATCGCGAGGCGCTGGGCGTCGCGGATCGCGAAGCGGGTGCGGTCGATCTCCTGCTGGGGGTCCTTCTGTACGGCGTTCAGCCGGCGCAGCCGGTCACCGGCGGCCGACACTGCCTCGTCGGTGGTGTTCAGCAGCGCCCGTACGGTCGACAGCAGGGACGTGGCGTCCGGCCAGCGCTGCGCGTCCCGGGCGGTCTGCGCCTCCTTCAGCTTCAGCTCGGCCTGCCGTACGTTCTCGCCGGCCTGCTGCGGCACCTGCTGGAGGTCCTGCCAGCAGGCGGCGGAGAAGCGCCGCCGCAGCTCGCTGAGCACGGGGTCGACCTGGCCGGCGCGGGTGGTGAGCGCCTGGGCGCGGGTGCGGAGGGAGACGAGCCGGTGGTCGATCTCGGCGGCCCGCTCGGGCAGCCCGTCGGCCGCGGCCCTGATGGCCTCCGCCTCCCGGGCGACCTGCGTGGCCCGCTCCAGTGTCTGCGGTACGCCGTGCTGCCCGGCGCCCTGGTTCAGCCTGGTCAGCTCCGGCCCGAGCGCGGCGAGCCGGGCGGCGAGATCGTCGGCGCGCAGCCCCGACGCGCGTACGGCGTCCAGGGCGTTCGAGGCGGCGAGCAGTGACTGCCGGGCGCGCTCGACGGCGGGCGCCAGCCGGGCGAGCTGGGTCTCGGCCTTGCCGAGCAACGGCCCGAGCCCGCTCTCGAACCGGTCCAGCTCCTGCTTGACCTGGCCCAACTGGTCCTTGGCGGCGGTCAGTTCGGTGCGGGCGCGGCTCGCCGCGGCGGCCTCCAGGTCGTCGCGGTCGAGGTCGTGCGCGTCGACGGCGTTGATGTACCGGCCGCTGGCCTCGTCGATGCGTCGGCCGAGCGCCTCGAAGTCGGTGACCGCGCGGCGGGCGGCCGGCGTGTCGTCGACCGCGGTGATGGTGTCTATCGAGATCCGCAGATCCCGCTGGGCGGTGTCCAGCTCGTAGAACGCGGCCGCCGCGGCGTCCTTCGCCGCCTGCGCCTCGGCCCGCTGACTCTCGGCCCGCCCGCCGAACCAGCGCCGGGTGCCGCCGCCGGCGAACGCGGCCGGGAGCGCGAGCACACCGACGAGCAGCGGGAGGCTCATCACCGCGAGGGTGTCGAGCGCGGCACGGGCGGTGGCGGAACCGCGCCGGGTCCGTGTGAGCGGCGAATACGGCTGCGCTGGTGTCGCCGTCACATCCCTCTCCCGTGTCTTCCGTCCTGACCGTTGTCATTCTCCCACCGGTAGAGGACGAACACACGGGCCGGTCAGTTCGCGTTCCGCACCGTGACTTTCCCGTCGCCGGTGTGGGCGGTCACCACATGAGAACTCGACGAGTCCCGGGGCACCGACACATCCACCGATCCATCGCCGGTCTTGGTGGTCACGCGGTACTCGGCGGCGCCCGCGGGCAACGCGATCGTCACGGACCCGTCGCCGCTGTCGGCCTCCACCAGGTCGGGTACGGCGCCGAGTTCGAGGTGCACCGATCCGTCACCGGTGGTCGTCCGCACCTGCCGGGAGGACACCTCGGCGTGCACGGACCCGTCCCCGCTGTGCAGCACCAGCGGTCCGGTGGAGTCGGTCACGTGGACGGACCCGTCGTGCGTACGGATGCTGAGCGCGTCCGCGAACCCCCGGGCCCGCACACTCCCGTCCCCGTCCTCCACCTTCACGGCGACCCCGCGCGGCACCTCGATCCGGTGCCTGACCGAACAGTCGGCGATCACCCCGGAGCACTTCGTCCGCAACACCAGCCGGTCGCCGTCCATCGCCCAGGTCACCTTGGGATCCGAACCGATCGCGACGCTGCCCTGCCACCACCGGGTGACCTCGATCTTCCCGGCCGGGTTCGAGTCCGCGGCAACGATTTCCAGCGCCGAGTCGCCGGAGACGATGGTGAGGGTACGGCCGGGCAGGGCGAAGGTGCGGTGATCGGGGTGCTTGTCGTCCCCGGCGGACGCGGTGCCGCAGGCGGTGGCGGTGAGGAGGAGCAGGGCGAGGGTGCCGGTGGCGGTGAGGGCGCGGGTGGTGCGGGTGCGGGTGCGGCTACGGGTTTGGGTGCCGGTGCGGGTCACGGTGATTTCCCCCTGGGACGGACGCGGAGCCCTGGTGACTCCTACGGCGCCCTTCGACCGTAGAGAGCGGCGCCCTGTGGGGGCATCCGGTGCGCTCCCGGACTCGGGGTGGGGTAAACCCCCGAGAGTGCCCTGACCTCCCCCGGACCTTCCTCCATCGCGATACGGGTTTGCAGGACAGGCCCCCCGGCAATGTAGGCTGTCGACTCGTCCTGGGCGCGTAGCTCAGGGGTAGAGCGTCGCCCTTACAAGGCGAATGTCGGCGGTTCGAAACCGTCCGCGCCCACCAGACTCAGGACAGGACCAAGGCCCAGGTCAGCCGGTAGAAACTCGGCGACCTGGGCCTTGGTGTTTATCCGGCGAGGATGCGCCGCACCGCAGGTCGCAACCCACTCTCCGCCGGACTGACGAGGATCGCGGGGATTCCGAGGGCCTGGGCGCCGGCGACATCGGCCACCGGGTTGTCACCGACCATCCAGACCCGCTCGGGAGACCGGGCCAGCTCCAACGCCACCTCGAAGATCCGACTGTGCGGCTTCTCCCAACCGACGAGCGAGGAGTTCACGACGGCCGCGAAGTGCCGGCCGAGCCCGAGATCCCGAAGCAGTCCATCCAACTCCGGCACATGATTACTGACGACGACGTGGAGCCAGCCGACTGCGGTCAGTTCCTCCAGTGCGGCGAGGCTGTCGGGGAAGACGCCCCAACGACTCGCGTCGATGTAGTGGGCCCGCACCCTGCTCGCGGCAAGGGCAGCCGGCCGGGCCTCGACACCCGCCCCGACATACGCCTTCACAAAGAGCGGCTGAAGAGCGCCCCACCACGCGTCAGGTGTGCTCAGCTCGGGATGCCCGCTCTCGGACCGATGCCAGGGAAATCCGTCCCGCAGCCCCGGCGCCACATCGGCCGCGACCACACCGTGCCCGGGCGCGACCTCGTCCAACGCCTCCACCAGACACCCGCGCCACCTACCGTCCCGGAACGCCAAGGTCCCGTCGAAGTCCCACAGCACGACGCTTCCGGTCACATGCGGCATCCTACGGAGCGCGCCGCCCACGGTCCCGCAGATGGCTAGCTCGTCCTGCCGTTGAGGAGGTCGGCGTAACTGCGGGCCTGGTCCGCGGCGTTGTGGTGCCAGGTGGACTGGGTGTGGTGTTCGTCCGCCAACGAGGGTTCCGCGGTGGCGAGTTCGTCGTAGATGGTGGATATCTCGTCGTGGACCGCGGCGATGGCGAGCCGGTTGGCGCGTACCGCGTCCGCGTGGCCGCGGTGGGTCTCGATCAGGAGTGGGTCGTCTCCGATGGGGGCGGAGGTGGGGCCGTGGGCGTGCAAGTCGCTGTACTCGTCGTTGAGTTGGGTGGCCCGGGCGTCCAGGTCCGTACGGCGGATGTGGAGGGCGGAGCCGCGGGCGCGCAGGCTGGCCTCGTAGGCGTGGGAGCCGGGGAAGCGGATCGCGTCCAGGCCCGAGGTGACCGCGTGCGGCCGGTCGGGGCGCAGCCTGGCGTAGCGGGCATCCGCCTCGGCCGCCACCTCCAGCGTCTTCAGTTCGGGCGGCAGGGCGCTGCGTCCGATGGCCGCCCAGCCGTGGACATCGCTGTACCACTTCTCGTGGGCGGACTGCCGGGTGATGCCGGCGGCGTCACCGATCTGGTTCCACGTGGTGCCGCGTTCGCGCTCGGCGACCACCGCCTCCCGTACGACGTCGTCCATACGACGCTGGAGCTTCAGGGCGGTTCGGAGCAGGTCGCCCGGCGCGGGGTCCGGCTCGACCGGTACGGCATCCAGTACCGCGTCGGCCAATTGACGGAGCGTCAGGGCCAGGGCTACGCGGGACTCGTCGCGCGGCGACAGCCTGTGCAGCTCGGGTGAGGCCGGGGTGGAGGACGCGTCTTCGGCATCGGTCATGCCGTCAGGCTATCCCTGACATTCCCTTGCCGGGGTGGGGAGTTGAGGGCGTGGCGGCTGACGGTGTCGGCCGTTCGGTTCGGTGGTGTCGCGGTTTCCGGGGGTGATGGGCAGGATGGGTGCATGAGCGAACCTGGCAGGACCGCCTCGGGCTCCGTGTTGTCCCTCTGGTCGAAGGACTCCGTGTTGTCGATCGGCTCGGTGGGGTCGGTGCTGTCCATCGGGTCCGTCGGGTCGAGCCTGTCCATCGGGTCGATCGGGAGCGCGCTGTCGGTCGGTTCGATCGGCTCGGCCCTGTCGTTGGTCTCGGCCGGGTCGTGGCTGAGCACGGGGTCCGTGTTGTCCGCGCAGTCGCGGTGGTCGGTGCTGTCGTGGCGGTCCACGCGCGGGTTCCGGGCCGTCGGTGTCGGTGCCGTGGGGGCTGTGACGGTCCTGTTGGTGACCCAACGGGCTTTGCGGAAGCCGTAGTTGAGGGCGGCGGAGCTGCCCGCGCCTGTGATCGCCGCCCCGGTCGTCTCAGTCGCCCTTGTCGTCCGCCGGAGGCGCCTCGTGGGCGTGCTTCAGCTTCATCCGTGTCTCCACGCGCTCCGTCGCCGCGACCTCCGTCCAGAAGCGGTGGCCGCTGACGAAGACCGCGAGTTCGTGCTCGCGCTGCCGGAGCTTCTCCACCTCGGCCTGTTCGTCGGGCGTCCAGCCGGGCGACGCGGGGCGCTCCACCTTGCGCCAGCCGCCCACGTCGCTGAACCCGTCCAGGGGCTCGACCGACCAGGGCAGCCGCTTCAGCAGGGCCGACAGCTCGGCCCGGACCTGATGCAGCTCCTCCTGACCGGCGAGGAGGTCACTCGGGAAGTCATAGGTCGTAGCCACGCGCTAATGCTACGCCTGTTCGAATTTGAGTCGCGAGTTCCTTCAGAGACTTCACACGATCGGGTTTGGAGGGACCGCTGTCAGAACCGGGGCCGGCAGGCGTGGCGTGCCGCGGTGGCCGGGGTTGTAGGCACTGATCACGACACGGAGGCCGTCGGTCCGCATCGTGTCGACGGTCCGCATCACGCCGGCCGGTGTGATGTGCCGGATGTCGACCCGGACCGTGGTGTCGAGGTCGGCCCCGGTCAGCCCGCCGTCCCCGCTCGGGGTGGGCGCCTCCACCCGCTCCTGCCTCTTGCCCTCGGCATAGGGGTGGACGGCCCGTCGCCACGCCTCGGACGCGACCAGCTTCTTCAACTGGGCACCGGACAGCGGTGGTTCGGCCCGAGTGAGCGGAGCGCCGGACCCGGCGGTGGAGTTCCACGCGTCTGGTCGGGCAGCTCGCTGGTGACGCAACTGTCGAACTCGGTCTGGGTCGTGATCGGGCAGCCGGTGGTCATCTCGGCCTGGGACATGGGGACGGACGTCGGCGTCGCGGGGGAGTTCCGCGCGCCGACGTCCGTCCCCATGTCCCAGGCCGAGATGACCACCGGC
>NZ_JBXVPZ010000327.1:0-10928 GCF_057961495.1 Streptomyces sp. P5F9
GCGTAGAAGAGGAGGCTGAGCGCGGGGAGGAAGAGCAGCCAGGCGACGCGGGGGACCTTGGAGTGGTTGTGGCCCGCATGGTCGTCACCTTCGTCTGGTTTCCGCCGTGACCAGGCCTCCGCGATGCCGAGCAGGATCAGCAGGAACCCGGACGCGACGAGCATCGGGCGCATGCTCGGCTTGACGTAGCGCAGGCACAGGTCGGTGAAGAGTGAGGCGTGCAGCAGGCCCAGGCCGCTGAGGACGGGCAGGGTCACCTGGAGGGGGCGTCTCACAGCAGTACGGCTCCGATCAGCGCGCTGGACAGCACCGCGACGACCGTCGTGGCGGCGGAGAAGCGAGCCGCGAAGGCCCGGCCGAACGTGCCCGCCTGGAGGGCGATCAGCTTGAGGTCGACCATGGGGCCCACGACCATGAATGCGAGCCGGGCAGTGGGGGAGAAACCCGTGAGGGAGGACGCCACGAACGCGTCGGCCTCGGAGCAGACCGCGAGGATGATCGCGAGCGCGGCCAGGAACAGCACCGACAGCCAGGGCGAACCGGCGAAGGTGTCGAGCACGGAGCGCGGTACGGCCACGTTGAAGGTCGCCGCGGCCATGGCACCGACGACCAGGAACCCGCCCGCGTGCAGGAAGTCGTGCTGGAAGCCGGTACGGAACTCGGTGAAGCGGCTGTGCCCCGGCCGGTGCCCGGTGTGCCGCGCGACCGGCCGCAGCCACTCCTCGCGCCCCAGCCAGAGCCACAGCCAGCCCATCACCACGGCGGTCGCGAGCGAGGCGAGCAGCCGGGCCAGCACCATGACCGGGCTGGCGGGAAACGCGATCGCGGTGGCGGTCAGCACGACCGGGTTGATCGCGGGCGCCGAGAGCAGGAACGCGAACGCGGCGGCCGGGGTGACCCCGCGCCCGATCAGACTGTTCGCGACCGGCACCGACGCGCACTCGCAGCCCGGCAGGACGACCCCCGCCATCCCGGCCACCGGCACGGCGAACGCGGCCCGCTTGGGCAGCATCTTCGTGAACACCCGTGCCGGCACGAACGCGTTGATCGCTCCCGAGAGAGCCGTACCGAGGAGCAGGAAGGGCAGCGCCTGTGTGGTGATGGCGAGACACACGGTCCGCCAGGCCTGCACGGCCGGCGCGTCCAGCCACCGTCCGACGACGAACAGCATCAGCCCCGGAACGACAGCCGCCCCGAGCAGCATGAGCGGCCAGGACCGGGGCCAGCCGGCCGCCGCGGCATCCGCCTCCGCCGCTCTCGGCGGCTCCACCGTCGTCGTCTGCACACGAGCTCCACATGTTCGATGTTCGGGTCGAACATAGCGGGCCCGCCTCAGCCCTCGACGACCGCCTCCGGCGCGAGGGCGTACCCGTCAACGCCACTCGACAGAGAACGCCTTGGCGGGGTTCTCCGTGAACACGCGTCCCACCAGCTCCTCACCCACCTCCACCGCGAGCCGTGGCCCCACCCGCCGCAGCAGGTACGGCATGCCCGGACCGCCGTCCACCGAGCGTGCCCCGGCGACCACGGTATCCCCGCCGAGCAGCAGCCGGTCGCCGAAACCGGCCTCGGCCAGCGTCCGGACCGCGTCAGGCATTCGCCAGTCCGTGGCGTGGTGGGCGCGGGACGGGCCGTCGAACGCCAAGTAGGCGCCCGCGTCGGCGGCCTGTCGCTGGACCACCAGGTCGGGGGAGCGGTTGAGGTGGCCGAGGATCACCCGGTCCGGTTCGACCTCCAACTTGCCGCACAGCAGGTCGAGTACGTCGAGGGCGCCCGTGCCCAGCTCCAGATGGACGGCGATGGGCGCACCCGTCGCGCGGTGGGCCTCGGCCGCGGCGGTCATCGTCCAGCGGGCGTGCGCGTCGAGTCCGTGGAAGCCGCCCGCGACCTTGATGATCCCGGCGCGGACCCCGGACTGACCGACGCCTTCCGTCAGTTCGGAGACGAAGACCTCGGCCAGCCCGCCACGCAGACCCTCCAGCAACTCCGGGCTGTAGTGCGCCGCTTGGTGCAACCCGGTCGCGCAGACCACGTGCACCCCCGTCGACCGGGACAGCTGCGGCAGTTCGGTGACCCGCCGCCCCATCCCGTACGGCGTCCACTGCACGACGCTGCCCCCGCCGATGGAACGGAACACGTTCAACTCGGCCCGTGCGGCCGAGGCGTCGCCCAGCTCCTGGCCGGGGAGCCGCGGGCTGCGGAGAAAGAGATGGTCGTGCGCGTCGCACAGACCCAGCAGTCGGGGGTCCACATCCCCAAGTACCGTACGGACGAGGGCATTCACCACTGCCGGCCCCTCGGTAACCCGCCTCGCCCCGGCGCCGAAAGGTGCAGCACCTGGAACACGTCTCCCTCCGCCTTCGGCGACTCGTGCTCCCAGAGCGAGAAGTGGACCAGCTCCCAGCTGTGCGGGTCGACGGCCGCCGCCGCGAGCACCGCACCGTCCTCACCGGCCAGCCGCCGGGTCTCACCCACCGCGTCCTCCATCACCGCTGCCAACTCCCCACTCCCCGCTATCCGTTGACGCCGCCGCACGGCGACGGCCGCCGGTGAGCCCGCCGCGCCGCCCTCCTCGTAGGCGAGGCCCGTCCACTGCACCACCTCAGGTCGCCCGAAGTCGTTGACGAGCCCTTGGAAGGCGCCGCCCCAGAGGAAGCGGTTCATGCCCTCGACCGTGTTCCACAGATAGAACGGCGCGTACTGGTTGACCGGCGAACCGTGTACCCCGCGCTCACGCAGGAGATACGTCTTGAAGCCGAGCCCGTCCCAGTCGTCGAGCAGATGCCCGACCCGGGCGGCCCGGCCCCGGACGATGCCCATGTCGTAGTCCGCGGGCAGAGTGAGTTCGTACTGCATCGCGTGCATCAAGTGCCCCCTCAGGCCGGGTAGTTCGCAGGGCCGACATGCTCGTACCAACAAGCGGTCGTACCGTCCTCCGCGGCCTCGACGACCGCGAGATGCGTCATGAAACGTGCGTGGCGCGGCGCCGTGCCAGTGCCACTCGTCCGGCTCGATCCACACGGTGTCGCCCGCGCGGATCGGCTCGACGGCACCGCCCTTGCGCTGCACCAGCCCCTCGCCCTCCGTCACGTGCAGCAGCTGGCCGTGCGGGTGCGTGTGCCACGCCGTGTGCGCGCCCGGCGTGAAGTGCACGCTGAACATCCTTGTCCGGGACGGTGGTCGGGGCGAGGCGATTTCGTCGAGCCACACCGTGCCGGTGAAGTTCTCCGCCGGGCCCCGCCGCGTGTCGGGGTGCTTCCTGGTGATCCGCACGTACCTGGACTCCTATCGGGAGGACATGGGCGAGAGAAGGGAGAGCAGTCCCCGGACACCGGCGTCGAAGGCGGCCGGCGATCCGGACGCACGGGCGAGCACATACCCGCCCTGCACGGTCGCGAGGACGGTGGCGGCGATCTCCTCGCCGTCCAGCTCCGGCCCGAACTGCCCCTGTTCCTTGCCCTCTTCGACGATTCCGGCGAGCCGCTCACGGATCGCGTCGAGCGTCGCGTCGACCGGTTCCCGCAGCTCGGCGCTGGCGATCACGTCCGGATCCATCGTCAGCCGCCCGACCGGACATCCGCGCAACACATCCCGCTCGCGCCGCAGATACGCCTCGATCCGCTCGTACGGCGTGCCGGGCCCGTCGAGTACTTCCTCGGCGGTAGCCAGCAACTCCTGGGCCGTCCGCCGGATCGCCGCCAGCGCCAGCTCCGGCTTGCCCTTGAAGTGGTGGTACATGCTGCCCTGCCCGGCGCCCGCGCGCTCCAGGATCGCCTTGGGGCTGGTGCCGACGTAGCCACGCTCCCACAGCAGCTCGCGGGTGGACTCGATCAGTCGCTCCGGGGTACTCATGGCAGGACTGTACATACTAGTAGGTACAGAAGTCGAGAGGTTATCTACGGACGCCGGGAGCAGCCAAAACGACCCCGCGTACTCCCCGGGAGGTACGCACACTGCCGCTGGCCGTACGACGACCCGGACCCCTCCCCGGAGCCAGTCTCGATACATCACCGGACATCACAGGAAGCCCCCTCCGGGGCTCCCGGACTCCTTGGAGATGAATCGACATGCAGACTCTGGCGAACTGGAACGGCGGCGGGCCCGGCCCTTGGATCCTGTTCTTCCCGCTGATCTGGGCGGCCGTGGTGGTCGGCGTGGTGACCGTCCTACGCCGCACCGTCTGGCGCGGACGCGGGATCGGGCGCGGTGGCCCGTGGGGCGCGATGGCCGACACCCGTCCCACCGGCGACTCCCCGCTCGCCGTCCTCGGCCGCCGCTTCGCGTCCGGCGAGATCGACGAGGACGAGTACTGGCGCCGCCTCTCCGTCCTGGACGAGCAGTTCGGCCGCACCGGCAAGGGAGGCGGCCCGGCATGACCACCGCGACCACCACCCGCACGGCCGCGCGGGTCGTCGACGCCGTCAAGGTGTACGGCGTCGGCGACACCGCCGTACGCGCCCTGGACGGGGTGAGCGTCGACTTCCCGGCCGGTTGCTTCACCGCGATCATGGGCCCCTCGGGCTCCGGCAAATCCACCCTGATGCACTGTGCGGCCGGACTCGACACGCTCACCTCGGGTGCCGCGTACATCGGCGACACGGAACTCGGCTCGCTCGACGACCGCCGCCTCACCCTGCTCCGCCGCGACCGCGTCGGCTTCGTCTTCCAGGCATTCAACCTGGTGCCGACGCTGACCGTCGCGGAG
Organism: Streptomyces sp. P5F9; assembly: GCF_057961495.1. Taxonomy (NCBI): domain Bacteria; kingdom Bacillati; phylum Actinomycetota; class Actinomycetes; order Kitasatosporales; family Streptomycetaceae; genus Streptomyces; species Streptomyces sp. P5F9. The sequence continues at coordinate 4,706 of NZ_JBXVPZ010000327.1, forward strand.
AACATCACCCTGCCCCTCGACCTCTCCGGAACCAGGGGCGACCGGGAGTGGATCGACGCACTCGTCGACGTGGTCGGCCTGCGCGACCGCCTTCACCACCGCCCCTCGGAACTCTCCGGCGGCCAGCAGCAACGCGTCGCCGTGGCAAGGGCGTTCGCCGGCCGCCCCGAGGTCGTCTTCGCCGACGAGCCGACCGGCAACCTCGACTCCCGCTCCGGCGGCGAGGTCCTCGGACTGCTCCGCCGTGCCGTACGGCAGACGGACCGCACGGTCGTGATGGTGACCCACGACCCGGTAGCCGCCGCCCACGCCGACGAGGTCGTCTTCCTCGCGGACGGACGCCTCGTGGACCGCATGCGGGCCCCCACGGCCGAAAAGGTCCTGGACCGTCTGAAGGCCTTCGAGGACGTGAGGTCATGAACGCGTCCGTACGCCTGAGCATGTCCTCCCTGCGGGCCCACAAGAGGCGCTTCGCCGGTACGTTCCTCGCCGTGTTCCTCGGGGTCGCGTTCCTCGCCGGCACCCTGGTCATGGGTGACACCCTGCGCGCCAACTTCGACACCATGTTCGGCGACGCGACCAGCGGCACGGACGCGGTCGTCCGCAGCGCGGACGCCATCACAACACCCGGCGAGAGCCAGGGCGTTCGGCAACCAGTGCCCACGACTCTGGTGAAGACCATCGACCAAGTCCCCGGCGTCGCGGCCGCCGCCCCCAGCATCCAGGGCGCGGGCCAACTCGTCGGCGCCAACGGCGAGGCCATCGGCGGCAAGGGCCCGCCCACCCTCGCCGGCAACTGGATCACCGACCCGAAACTCAACCCGTACCGCCTCGCGGAAGGCCGAACTCCGGCCAGGCCGGGCGAGGTTGTCGTCAACCGGGGTGCCGCAGACAAAGGCCACCTGAAGATCGGTGACACGACGACCCTGCGCACGCCCGACCCCGTCAAGGTGACGATCGTAGGCCTCGCGACGTTCGGCGGCGAGGACGGCATGGCACAGGTGACGTTCACCGGCATGACCCAGTCCGACGCCGAGAAGTACCTCACCGCGAAACCGGGCGAAGCGGCGAGTATCCAGGTCAGGGCCGGCCCGGGCGTGAGCCAGCAGGCACTGGTCGACCGCCTGACTCCCGTACTCCCCAAGGGAGTTGAGGCGATCACGGGTCAGAAGTCGGCGCAGGAGAACACGGACATGATCTCGTCCCAGTTCCTGACCATCTTCACCACGTTCCTCCTGGTGTTCTCCGGCATCGCCCTCCTGGTCGCGACCTTCTCCATCCACAACACGTTCGCGATCGTCATCGCCCAACGGACCCGAGAGAACGCCCTGTTGAGGGCCCTCGGCGCCTCCCGCCGCCAGGTCACCGCGGCCACCGTCACCGAGGCGAGCGTCGTCGCCGTGACCGCGTCGGCCGCCGGACTGGCGGGCGGCATCGGAATCGCGGCCGGACTGAAGATGCTGTTCCCGGCGATCGGATTCCCGTTCCCCGAGGGCGACTTGGTGATCCGGACGCTCTCCATGGTCCTGCCCCTCGCAGTCGGCATCATCGTCTGCCTCGGCTCGGCACTCATGCCGGCGGTACGAGCGGGCCGCACCGCACCCCTGGCGGCGCTGCGCGAGACGGCCGTGGACCAGTCAGGCGCGTCCCGCGTCCGAGCGCTGACCGGAACGGCCCTCGCGCTTCTTGCCGTCTCCGCGACGCTCACCGGCGTACTGATCTCACCGTCCTTGCTGCTGGCGGGACTTGGAGCGGTACTGGCTCTGGTCGCCTTCGTGGTCCTGGGCCCGGTCGCCTCCTCCACGGCGGTACGCGTCCTGGGCAGCCCCCTCGACCGTCTGCGCGGCGTCACCGGCGGACTGGCCCGACGCAACGCCCTGCGCAGCCCCCGCCGTACGGCCGCCACCGCGAGCGCGCTGATGATCGGGGTGGCCGTGGTGTCCCTGTTCACCGTGTTCGGCGCCTCGTTGAAAGCGACGATGGACCAGACGGTGTCCCGCTCCTTCGCCGGCGACGTGGCCGTCAGCACCCCGTCCTTCGGCGCGGGCGGCAGCGGCCTGAGCCCCCGACTCGCCGGAGCCATCGGCGAGTTGCCCGAGGTGAGCACGGCAGTGGGACTCGGGCGCGGGGTAGCCGAAGTAGACGGCAAGGGACGGGCGTTGACCGTCGCGGACCCCACCGCCCTGGCCCGCACCTTCGACCTGGGAACGGTCCACGGCTCCCTGAACACCCTCGGCACCGACGGCATCGCCATCACCAAAACAGAGGCCGACCGCCAACACCTGACCACCGGCAGCACGGCACAACTCACCTTCACCGACGGCAAGAAGCAGACCTTCACAGTCCGCGCGGTCTACGGCGAGTCCGAACTCGCCGGCGACTACGTCATCACCCGCGCAGCCTGGGCCCCGCACCGCACCCAGGACTCCGACTCGCTCGTCGCCGTCTCCTTCAAGAACGGTGTGAGCACGGCCAAGGGCAAGGCGGCGGTCGAGAAGGTCGCGGCCCACTACGGCAACCCACAAGTCCAGACCCGCCACGCATACGCGCAGTCCTCGGCCGGCGGCATCGACATGATGCTGACCCTCGTCTACGCGCTGCTGGCCCTGGCGGTCCTGATCGCGCTCCTGGGCATCGCCAACACCCTCACCCTGGCGATCCACGAACGCACCCGCGAACTGGGCCTGTTGAGGGCGGTAGGCCAGACCCGTTCCCAACTCCGGGCGATGGTCCGCTGGGAGTCGGTCCTGGTCGCGGCCTTCGGCACCGTCGGCGGCCTCACCCTGGGCGCCTTCCTGGGCTGGGTCCTGGTCAAGGCCTCGGACGGCGCGAGCGACAGCACCTTCGCCTTCGCCCTCCCACCGGTCCAACTCGTGGTGGTGGCCCTGGTGGGCGTCGCCGCAGGTGCCCTTGCGGGCCTGCGCCCGGCACGCCGAGCGGCACGGCTGGACGTACTGCGGGCGATTGCCACCGAGTGATCTGACGCCGGTGGAGAAACTCACGGCGCCAACCCTCACCAGCAGTGCGGGCCCACCAAGTCCAACTGTCCCCACGACGAGGGCCGAGAGGGAGCCGTAGGGGCGCGCCGGTGTTGAGAGCCCCAGCGCGCGGAGGCGCGCAGCGCCGAGCACGGTGGGGCTCTCAACACCGGCTTCCAGCGCCCCGTAGGCGACCGAACCAAAAGAGGTGCGTGGGTGCGTTCACAACACCGGTTCAGGTGCGGCGAGTTTTCGAGACCGGTCCAGGTGTGTCGTTGCCTGAAGGCTGACTCAACTGTCCCACCGTCCACAGCACCAACCCAGCCCCCCCCGCAACCCATAACGAATCACCGCCCGATCAACCGGCAACGGCGGACCGGGCGGGAGCGTGTTGGGGCCGGTGGCCGTCGACCGGGTGCTCGACCTCGGTGACGAACCGGCGCGCGGGTTTCTCCGCGGCCGTACGACGCGGCTGACGAGCCGGCGCAGCTGTCGCGGACGAGGGCGCGGTGAGCGTGAACCACACGACCTTGCCGGACTCGCCGTCCGGCCGCACTCCCCAGTTCTCGCTCACCGCGGCGACCATCGCGAGCCCCCGCCCACAAGTGGCCGTGGGCGAGACCTCGTCGATGTCGCCCACCACGGGAAGCCGGGGATCGCGATCGCGCACCGAGACCATGAGCTGGTCCAGCAGCAGCTCGATCTCGACGACGCACGTCTTGTCGGGCTGGGCGTGCCGGTGGACGTTGGTCAGAAGCTCTGTGACACCGAGCGCGGCCCGGTCTATCAGAGGATCCAGATGCCAGTAGCGCAATTGCGCAGAGACGATTCTGCGGACCTGGCCGATCCGCGACGGCAGGGCTTGGAGCTCCACCGTGCAGTGCCTGCTTGGGTGACTGATCACGGCTGCGACTCCCCGACTGAGGTCCGGAAGAACACGGAGTTCGGATCCAGCAAGGTGGTCGGAGAAACGGCCGCCTGCTGTCGTGTCCGGCGGGCTGGTTCGCAGCGTTATCGCCGGTAAACCCAGAGTGACGTGAGACCAGAGTGACTCAGGGGCCGCGGTCCCGCAACTCGCGGCCGGCTACTGCTCCTCAATGGCGCGGAACAGCCGCTTCACGACCCGGATGAACCACTCCACCACGCGCGCCGACCACTCCACCGCACGGACCGGCCGCTCCACCCCGCGCACCGGCCACTCCACCGCACGACCGCGCCACCGCACAGATGGTCCGCCGCACGGAGAACCCGCCGCGAGGCTCAGCCGCCCCGCCCGGCCGCCTTGCGCACGGCCTCGATGAACCGGCGTGCGGCGGGCGGACCCGGCTGCCCGGGCGCGGGGTCGTGTTCGCCGAGGGTCAACAGGTACCTGTTGCCGTTGAGGTCGGCCAGCGCCCGATCCTCAGGGGCGAACCAGGGCTTCGACGCACGCACCGCCTGCACCGGCGCGCTGTCGATCTCACTGCCGTAACTGGTGAGCAACTCAAGCCTGCCGTCATTGATCCGGACCTGTCCGGCCCGGGTGAGCGAACGCAGCCGCTTCCCGATCCGCACGCCCGTGGCCGTGAACTCCGGCTCCGCCATGCTTCCCCGCCCCCTTGGTCCAGGACATCTGGTGATCCAGTGCGCGCCCCCGTTCAGGACGTTCGTCCCGCTCCGGTGCAGTCTGCCCGCCGAGGCCGTCGAGCACCAGTACGCCCGACCCGGTCACGGTGAGTATCCGAAGCACTCGCACGAGTGCGCCCCCGGGCCCCACGGGCGGCCGATCGCAAACCCGCAGCAAAGGCGTCGCGAACCCATCACGTGCTCACCGAACCCTTGCCCCAGGGCCGCCTTTGGGCCGCCCAAAGGCATGTTTATGCAGGTGAGAAGCGTGCGGAAGGTGCATATGATCGAGGCGTCGGCCGCGCGAGGCGCCGTCGGCGCAACGCGTAAGGAGCCCCGCCGTGAGCACCACCCCCCAGACCCTGACCGGTGCCACCCTCGACGTCGACCGCAGCGACGCCGCCTACCGGAGCTGGCTGAAAGAAGCCGTCCGCAAGGTCCAGGCCGACGCCAACCGCTCCGCCGACACGCACCTGCTCCGGTTCCCGCTCCCGGAGAAGTGGGGTATCGACCTGTACCTGAAGGACGAGTCGACCCACCCCACAGGCAGCCTCAAACACCGCCTCGCCCGCTCCCTCTTTCTCTACGGCCTCTGCAATGGCTGGATCCGGCCCACCCGCCCGGTGATCGAGGCGTCCAGCGGCTCGACGGCGGTCTCCGAGGCGTACTTCGCCAAACTGATCGGCGTGCCCTTCATCGCGGTCATGCCGCGCACGACCAGCGCCGAGAAGATCCGCCTGATCCAATTCCACGGCGGCCAGTGCCACTTCGTGGACGACCCGCGCAAGATGTACGAGGAGTCGGCCACCCTCGCGGTGGAGACCGGCGGCCACTACATGGACCAGTTCACCTACGCGGAGCGGGCCACGGACTGGCGCGGCAACAACAACATCGCCGAATCCATCTTCCGTCAGCTGGAGTTGGAGCGTTTCCCGGAGCCGGCGTGGATCGTCGCGACGGCCGGCACCGGCGGTACCTCGGCGACTCTCGCGCGCTATGTCCACTACATGCAGCACGACACCCGCGTCTGTGTCGCCGACCCGGAGAACTCCTGTTTCTTCGAGGGCTGGACCACCGGCGATCCGGACGTCACCTGCGACTGCGGCTCCCGCATCGAGGGCATCGGCCGCCCCCGTATGGAACCGAGCTTCGTCCCCGGCGCCATCGACCGCATGATGAAGGTCCCCGACGCGGCCAGCGTCGCCGCCGTGAGAGCCCTGGAACAAGCCATCGGCCGCAAGGCGGGCGGCTCCACCGGCACCGGCCTCTGGAGCGCCCTCAAAATCATCGCCGAGATGGTCGCGACAGGCCAACAGGGCAGCGTAGTAACCCTGTTGTGCGACCCGGGCGACCGCTACCTGGACAAGTACTACTCGGACACGTGGCTCGGGGAACAGGGCCTGGACATCCGCCCCTACAGCAAGGCGATCGAGTCACTGCTGGCAACGGGAGTGTGGCCACGCTGAGCTTCTGGATGGCGGTTGGCCCTCAGGGGCGCGAGGCTGTATCGATGTGCGGCTCCGCCGCGTGGGCGCGACCAGCACCCTCGCAGCCGCAGACGACGTACTCCCGTGGAACCTCTATCCGACCAATCGCCGGTCCAAAGCCGTCACCGCACCCTTGAACGCCCGCCCCAACCC